>JANNWF010000560.1:0-11341 GCA_031408455.1 Pseudoxanthomonas sp.
GCCGCCCAACTCCTGATAGCGCAGCCACACGCTGATCGCCAGAATGTCCATCTGCCGGCCGGCATCATTGACGTAATACTCGCGCTGCACGGTGTGGCCGATGGCTTCCAACAACGAGGCCACCGACGCGCCGTACGCGGCACCGCGACCATGGCCGACGTGCAGCGGACCGTTTGGATTGGCGGATACAAACTCCACCGTCACTGATTCACGCGAGCCCTCGGCTTGCCAACCGTAGCGCTCGCCCTGCTCGGCGACACGCCGCAAGGTGCCCAGTCGGCAGCTGTGGTTAAGGCTGAAATTGATGAAGCCAGGCCCGGCTAGTTCGATCTTGGCGATGTGTTGTGAGCGCGGAATCGTGGCCACGATCGCCTCGGCTAAGTCGCGTGGCTTGCGCCCGGTGGGTTTGGCCAGCAGCAACGCGATATTGGTCGCGTAGTCACCGTGCTCACGCGAGCGAGTGCGCTCGATCTGGAAGTCAGGCTCCTCGGCCAAATCCAGACGGCCCGCCCGGCGCAGATCCAGCAGCGCCTGCAGTACGAGTTCGCGGAGGTGGTCTTTCACGGCTGCATCCCAATCGATTAGCCGGATAGTTTAGCGTGCGGGGCGTAGATCGGTGGACGCCGACGGGTTTGCGCGACTTTGTGTCCCGTTACTCGGCGCTGCCACGTGATCGAGTGAGCGCGTTGATCCAGGGTCGATCCAGTAGCCGTTTGCGGGTGCGCAGGAACTCCGGTCGGTGCACATAGCCCGCGCTTGCCGCGCCGAGCAACAGATAGGCGCTGCCGAACAAGGCGAACAACGAGGGGTTGGCATCCTGCATTGAGTGGTTGAGCCAGCCCTCGAAGTCAAATCCAAGCAATAGCGAGATCAGAAACAGTCCGATGCCGGCCAACACGCCGGCGATGGCTAGGGTCGGGATCAGACCGATCAAGGTCCCCCGGTCGTACAACACCGCTTCCGCCTGCTGACTGGCTAGCGCAGGGTCATCGCTACTTGACCACAAGTCAGCCAAATAGGACATCACGATCCACAACAGCATGGGTCCCATCAAGTGCCAGTCGAGTTCAAGAGAGAACCGAAGCCCGCCCACCATCATCAGTACCGCCAGGCCAATTGCAAACGTCTGCATGCGACCGCGCCAGGTAGGCTCGGCCAGCGCCGCGGCATGGGCCACGCCAATGAACAATGCAGGAATTTCCGCGACGGCCATCAACAGCAATGAGTGTCCGGCATCGGCCGGAAACCAGTGCGGGAAAAATGCATAAAGCGCGCAGGCGACTGCCGCGCTCAGTGGCCACGCGGCCGCAATCAGTGGCTTGCGCCAGCCAGCGGGATCCGCGGCGGGCGGGGGCGTTTGCTGGGTGGGCGACAGGGATCCCTGCGGCATGGCGTCAACCTTATTCATGGGGGCAGCTTCGGCTGGCAGGCGGATCAGTTTCTGAATCTACAGGCTACGCGGCGGCGCCCAGCGATCCACGTTTGCGATTGCGACGACGCAGTCACTGGCCGGTGCGAATGCGGAGTCATCACGACCTGCTCAGGGCACCACGTCTGGCCCAATCGTTGCGCGATTGACGGCGCGAAACACCTGCCGTGGCGGACCGCGCCCGTCACGCGGACGCTGATGCCAACGGCCGGCAGTGACGAGGGCGGCAACAGGGCTTGATCTGCGCATCACACCCATGAAGTCGCGTTTCACCCGCGCTGCACTCGGCGTGCACTGCGCGCTGCGCAATATGCGCGCCGTCGTCATCCGACGCCGCACCCACCCTTACGGAGTTTGCTCATGAACAAGTTACTGCTTTCACTCGCCGCATCCGCGCTGCTCGCGCTGCCCATGGTTGGTCGCGCGCAGACCGTCGTCGAAGTGGCAGCTGGCAATCCCGACTTCTCCACCTTGGTGACTGCGATCAAGGCCGCGAATCTGGCTGAGACCCTGTCAGGTGCCGGACCGTTCACCGTGTTTGCGCCGACCAATGCTGCCTTTGCCAAGTTGCCCGCCGGCACGGTCGAGAACCTGCTCAAGCCGGAAAACAAAGACCAGCTCGCCGCCGTGCTCACCTATCACGTGGTTGCTGGCAAGGTGCTGGCCGCCGATGTGGTCAAGCTGAAAACCGCAAACACCGTCAACGGCAAGGCCGTCACCATCGATACCAGCAAGGGCGTAATGGTGAACAACGCGACCGTGACCACGACCGACATCGCCGCGAGCAATGGCGTCATCCACGTCATTGATACCGTGCTCCTGCCCTAATCAGCGAAAGGCTCACTCGCATTACGGGAGGGTGCCTGCTCAGGCACCCTCTTTTTTTGTCCGTTGGCGCGGCGGGAAATGCGCAAGCCGTGTCGCTGTCATAAAACCGCAACCCCCCAGTCATACGATCTTCCGGACCACCCCGACCGCCAAATGCAGCGGCCGATGACTTCCGGAGCGTATCGATGTCCAGTTCTTCGCCGCGCCGCATGCGCACGGCCCGTCTTGGTCTTTGGCTGGCGATGTTCTCGGCAGCCGTCCCGCTGCACGCTGCAGAGGACCCGCTGACCGAGCGCCTGATCGCCCTGCGCGGTGAGGTCGAGCAACTCAACACCGATCTGGGCTTGTTGCGCGAAGAACAGCGCAGCGTCCTTGCAGGTCTGAATGCACAGCGCGCCGAACTGGCAGCGAGCGTCGACCGTCAGGGCCTGATGGTGCGTGAAGCGCAATCCAAATTATCTGAGGCGGAAGTTCGCGCGGTCGAGGCGGGCGCCAGCGGCGACAGCCTGACGCCTTTGCTGCTCGATGCCATCGCCGCGTTGTCGGCGCAGGTCAGCAGCGGCCTGCCGTTCAAAGTAGAAGAGCGGCTGGCTGAGCTGGAGAGCTTCCGCACTCAGTTGCAGAACGGCACGCTCGGCCCCTCGCGCGGGGTCAATCGGCTGTGGGCGTTTTTTGAGGACGAGTTCCGCCTGACCCGCGAAAACAGCATGCACCCGCAGACTATCGCGCTTGGCAACGAGCGGGTGCTGGCGGATGTCGCCAAGCTTGGCAGCATGGCGCTGTACTTCCGTACCCAGGATGGTCGACTCGGGCAAGCCCAACGCACCGCCGCTGGCTGGAGCTTTGTCGAAGCCACCGAAAAGGACACCCAGCTGCGTATCGCCGCCGTCTTCGACGCCTTGGGCAAACAGATTCGGAGCGGCTTCTTCGAGTTGCCACTGGTTGCCGGAGCCGGCCAATGAACGCTTTCACTCGCAGCGCGTTCATTTGCAGCGCAATCGCGACGGCGTTGCTGTGGCCTGTAACCGTGCACGCTCAGACGCCGCCCGCCGCAACCAAGCCGACGCCTGCCGCAGCGCCCACCGCCACCGCAGCGCCTGTGGCACCCCCCGCGCCGACCATCAATCTGGACGATGCGTACCGCAAGGAGTTTGCGTTTCTGGAAGCGCAGAAGCGCGAGTTGCAAGCACGCTTGACCGAAGCCAAGACGCGCCTGCAAGCGGACCGCGCACGCCTCGAAGCCGAGGTGTCTACCTTGGAAGGGCGAGCATTGTCGATGCAGTCCGAAGCCGAATCCGCAACCGCCGCGGTTCAACGTGCCGAGCAAGTGGCTCTCGCCAATGCCGACAACAGCGACTTGCTGGGCGCCACCTTCGAGCAAGCGCGAGCTACCCTCGAATCGTTTGGCGACAAGAGCGCGGCCAGCGACGAGTTCGCGGCGTTGGACGAGGCCAACAAGGTGCAGACCCTGTTCGCTTCCGCGGTCGAGGTGCTGGCTCGCTTCGCCACCGTGCAACGAGATGCCGGCAGCTTTTTCCTGGCCGATGGCACCGAAGTCACCGGTACGGTGATCCGCTTTGGCAACATTGCCGCGTTCGGCGTCAGCCCGACCGGCAGTGGTGCCCTTGCCCCGGTTGGCGGCGGCGCGTTTCGCTTGTGGTCCGTGCCAAGTGAGGACAGCGCGCAAGCCCTGGACGCCGGCAAGACGCCCGCCGTGCTGAAAGCCTTCGTGTTCGAAAATCCCAATTTGGCCATCGCCGAGCCAGTGCCGAAGACCCTGTGGGCCGAAGTTCAGAAGGGCGGCACCATCGGCTATCTGACCTTGCTGCTGGGCGCCCTGGCGATGGTGTTGGTGGTGCTGCGCTGGATCTTCCTGCACCGCGCCAGCGCCAGCATCGGGCAAATTCTCGATGCGGTGGGCCCCGCCATGCAAGCCAATCGCATCGATGATGCCATCGATGCTGCCAAGCGATTCAAGGGTTCGGCCGCGCGAGTGGTTACCGCTGCCCTGCGCGCGATCAAGCAGGCCCTTGGCGACAACCAGCTTGACCGCAGCGAGCGCGAGCATCTGGAGGACATCGTCTCTGAATCGATCCTGCACGAGTCCAGCCATCTCAGCCGTTTCGGCAGCGTCATCATCATGGTCGCTGCTGTTGCGCCACTGCTCGGCTTGCTCGGTACCGTTACCGGCATGATCCAGACCTTCGACGTGATCACCGAGTTCGGTACTTCCGATCCCAAGCTGCTCTCAGGCGGCATCGCGGTCGCGCTGGTCACCACCGAAATCGGATTGATCGTGGCGATTCCCTGCTTGCTGTTCGGCAACCTTTTGAACGGTTGGGCGGAAGGCATCAAGGACGACATGGAGAAAGCTGCCCTGCGCGCGATCAATCTCTACACCGGCAACGTCGCGTCGCGCGCGGCGATCTGATTGTCGCCGGAACAGCGCCGAGCACGCCATGGCACTCACCGCGGATAGCAACAATATTCTTGACGCCTTCACCGGCTACATCGATGCCGGTGGCTACGTCATGTTTCCGCTGGTCGTGGTCACCTTGGTGCTGTGGTATGCGATCGGTGCGCGTTGGGTCACGCTGGGGCGCGGCAGCAAGAAAAACGTGCGCGTGCTGGTGCGCAAGTTCGAGCAAGGCCGCGCAAAGCCGCCCAATGGCATCGTCGATATCGCCATCGCGCGCGGCCTCGCCATTCGCGCGACCAAGCCGCTCAACTTGCGCCGCCTGCTGGACGAGGCATTTGGCGACTTTGAAACCGACATCCGCGGCTATCGCAGTCTGGTGACTTCGATGGTCGCCATCGCGCCCCTACTGGGCTTGCTGGGCACGGTGTCGGGAATGATCGAGACCTTCGAGTCGCTGGGCGACATGACTCTGTTCTCGCAGACCGGCGGCATCGCCGGCGGCATCGCCACCGCCCTGTTCACCACCCAGATGGGTCTGGTCATCGCCGTGCCGGGCGTGATCATCAAATCGCTGCTGGATCGACGCCAGAACCAGATCGAGCGCGACCTCGCGCAGATCAAGGATCTGCTGACCGCGCCGGCAGCCGATCCAATCGCAGAATCCCAAGGAGTAGGCCGTGCTGCGCCGCCGTATTCGTGACAATTCGGACCAAATCGTCGACCTCACCGCGATGATCGACATGACCTTCATCCTGCTGATCTTCTTCATGGTCTCGACGACCTTTACCAAGGACATGAAGATCGACATCAACCGTCCGGGCGCGCAGACCCAGACGGTAGCTTCGACCAAGGCGGTGCGTCTGTACATTGACAAGCAGGGCGAGACCTATCTGGAAGGCGAGCCCATTCGCACTTGGGTAATCCAGAGCCGGGTGCGCGATCTGCTGAAAGGCATGACCCAGAAATCGGTGCTGGTGGTGACCGATGCGCAGGTACCTTCGCAACGACTGATCGACGTGGTCGACGCCGCCCGGATGGCCGGCGCCGAAGACGTGGGCGTCGCCACCGTTGCCGAAGCGGGCGAGGGCTAGTGATCACGCTTCGCCACCCGCGCGTGGTCGGCGCGTTCAGCGCATTCATCGGCTTGCTCGCGGTGATGACCATGATCGTGTCCATGAACTCCCAGCTGGCGCCGCCGGATGAGGGCGACGGCCAAGCGTTTTCCAGCATCGAGGTGATCAAGAAAGAAAAGCCGCCGCAGCAGGAAACAGTGCGTCGCGCCGAGCCGGTCAAACGCAAGCCGGCGCGTAATGCGCCGACGCCGATCCTGGGGATCGACTCTGGACTGGCTGGCTTGAGCTTTGGCTTGCCGACATTTGATTCAAGCGAGCTCGATATCGGTACCAGCCTGCTCGGCGACAGCAAGGACGTGGTCATGACCGACGACAGCGTCGACGTGCAACCGCGGCCCATCCTGCAATCGCCAATGGTGTATCCGCCGCGCGCCAAGGCGACTGGCGTCACTGGCTATGTCTTGCTCAGCGTGTTGATCGGCCCGACCGGGCAAGTCGAGAAGGTGAAGATTCTCGAATCGCAGCCCGCAGGCGTATTCGACGACGTCGCAGTCGCCGGCGTGCAGACCTGGAAATTCGAGCCAGCCAGCTACAAGGGCGAAAACGTCCGCGTGTGGGCCACCCAGCGCGTGCGATTTGATCTGTCATGACGAACCCGTCCAGCTCGGCCAAGGCCGCACACCCCGTAGAGCCGAGCTTGCTCGGCTGCTTTTCGTACTCGCTGCGTGCCATCAACACCGCCGCGCAGCGCAGCAAGCTGCGCTCTACAAGGACGGTTGCCCGCTGCCTGCGCGTCGGCTGTCTGCTGGGTGCGCTGGTGTGTGCGGTCCCTGTCGCTGCCGAATCAACGGTTGAATCCGAAGTCGACTACGTCGAACTCACCGCCGTACTTGTGCGCGATGGCGAATATCAACGCGCCGCCGAAGCATTGAAGAACGTCGACGCCAAAGCCGAGGATCCCGACGCGATCAAGTACCACACCTTGCGCGGCATGGTGGCGCTCGAACAGCAGCAACTGGAGGCCGCCGGCAATGCCTTCGCTGACGCCATCAAGGCCGGCCAGACCGATCCCCTGATTCACCTGTATCGCGCGCAAGCCTGGTTCGGCTTGGAGCGCTATGCCGATGCGATCGTCGCCATCGAAGACGCAGGCGAAGCCGTCAATGGTTTGAGCGGCGCCTGGCTGATGCGCGCTCATGCGCAGTGGATGCTGGGTCAGAAGCAGCCGGCCTTGGACACGCTCAGCGAAGCATCAGGTCGTTTTCCCGACAACACCAGCTTCCAGCGCCGGCAGGTGTTCTATCTGATCGAGGCCGGGCTGTATCAGCGAGCTTCGGACCTTGGACGCAGCTATCTGGCGCGGGTCGAAGGCAAGCCGGAGGACTTTGTCGCCATCGGTACCGCGCTGCGTCGCGCCAGGAGCTATGACGAAGCGCTGCGCTTTCTGGAGGCCGCGCGCATCAAACACCCGGCCGACGGCAACATCGTCAAGGCGCTGGCCCAAACTTGGCTCGAGCGCGGTGATCCCCTAGCTGCGGCCGAACTCTTGGTGCAACAGGCCGAGCGTGATCCCAGCCTGCTCAGCGAGGCCGCCGAGTTGTTCCGTCGCGCCGGTCATCCGCATCGCGCCTTGAGTCTGAATGCGCGGGTGCCGGACTCGGCGCGAAAGTTGAAGCAGCGGCTGGGTCTGCTGGTCGAGTTGAAGCGCTACGACGAAGTCGCCGGAATGGAAAACGCGTTGTATCGCGTGGGCCTCCTGAATGACGAAGACCTGCGCTACGCGCTGGCCTACGCGCACTTTCAGGGCGGCGACTACGAGCGCGCCGAAGGTCATCTGACCGCACTGAAACGCCCCGAACTATTCCGCAAAGCCACCGAGCTGCGCCGCCTGATGGCCGAATGCGCCGAGTCTCGCTGGTCCTGTGTTTGAGCTGGCTTGCGCCTTTGCCGATATGAAACCCTTGAAATCCAAGCCGCGCAAGAATCGCAACAAGCGTCCCCTGTTGGTGCTGGCCGCGTTGGCTCTGGCCACCCGCCTCGCGTTCGCCGCCGACACCGCCACCCTGTCGATCTACGTGTTCGACCAGCGCACGCCGCTGGCCGATGCCGAAGTGCTGGTGGATGGCCAATCGCGCGGTCGCACCAGCGCCGACGGTGCGTTGCAGATGCAGCTGCCGGCAGGCTCGCATCGGCTCGAAGTCAAGCGCGCAGATACCTCAGTGGTTGCGCTGGATCTGGATTTGAAGGCGGAAGAAAACGCCGAGCTTATCGCCACCCTGTATCCCGACGCAGCCCCAAGCCTGCTGATCGAAAGCTCGCATCAGGATGGCAATGCCGCGTCGAATACCGCGACCCAAGCCGCCGCCGGTCCGCCGGGCAGCTTCACCGGGCGCATCGTCAACGGCGAAGACAACAAGCCCGTCGCCGGCGCGCGGGTGTTTATCAGCGGCACCCCGCTGGATGTCAGCACCGACGCCGACGGCAAGTTCAGCGTGCCAATCGCCGCCGGCATCTACTCGGTATCGGTGATCGCCAGCAGCTTTGCCACCATCACTCTGTACGACATCGCCATTGAAGCCGGCAAGGCCACCGATCGCCCCATCGAGCTCACGCCGGCGGGCACCGAACTGCCCGAGTTCGTCGTCCTCGAGCCATTTGTCGAAGGCTCGCTGGCCGCATTCGTGGAGGAGCGGCGCGATTCTTCCGCGGTCAGTGATGTGCTGGGAGCCGAGCAGATTGCGCGCGCCGGCGACTCCGATGCAGCGGGCGCGCTCAAGCGCGTAACCGGGCTGACCCTGGTCGGGGGCAAGTTTGTGTACGTGCGTGGATTGGGCGAGCGCTATTCATCCATCCTGCTCAATGGCGCGCAGGTGCCGAGCCCGGACCCGACCCGGCGCGTGGTGCCGCTGGATCTGTTTCCCACCGACATACTGGAAGGTGTGGTGGTGCAGAAGACCTATTCGCCCGACATGCCCGGCGAATTTGGCGGCGGCACCATCCAACTGCGCACGAAGGGTTTCCCTGAGGGGCCGCTACTCAAGTTTTCGGTCGGGCTCGGTGCGGCCGATGGCACGACGTTCGAGAGCGGTCTCGACTATGAGGGCGGTTCGCGAGACTGGATCGGGCGTGACCGTAGCACGCGCAATTTGCCCCCCGAGCTCGATGCCCTACGGCAGCGCGGCGTGATTTTGCGGGCGCAGACGCCTGCCAATCCGAACGGCTTCACGCCAGGGCAAATCGAGGCCGTAGGTGAACAGGTCTCAGGCGTGTATGACGTCGAGCCCAAGCGGATCGGGCCTGACCACAATTTCGCCCTCAGCGCAGGCAATCGCTGGCAAGTGGGTGACGACTGGGAGTTTGGTTTCCTCGCGTCTGGGCGCTACTCGCGAACTTTCGATACACGCGACGAAGTTCGCCGCTTCTTCGTCGCCACAGACGGTGATGTGCTGCTGCGTGACGAGATCGAGCAACGCTCAACCACCACCGAAATTGACGGCAGCGCGTTTCTTGTCGCTGGTGTGAACTATCGTGACAGTCATAGCCTGCGCGCCACTTCGATGTTGCTCCGGCAAACCGAAGATGAGACGCGGTTCGGCGTGGGCACCGCCGACAACCAGTCACTTGAGCGCTACCAGCTGGAGTGGATCGAGAACTCGCTGCGCGCCAACCAGCTTGCCGGCGAGCACAATCTGCCCTGGTTCATCGACACCCCGCTCAAGCTCGATTGGCTGGCGACTACCGCGCAGGCGCGGCGCTACGCACCCAACACGCGCGAGTACCGCTTCAACATCACGACCGAAGGTGAACGCGAACTCTCGCAGTTCGGTGAGAGCAACCGCTCGACCTGGGGTGACCTGATTGACGACTCTGACTCCTACGATCTGGCGTTGCAGATGCCGTTCCGTGGTGGCGATTGGCTGACGGGTAGTGTTGGATTGAATGCCGGTGATCTGGAGCGCGAGCGCGACTCTTATTTCCGCCGTTACCAGTTCGCCTTCCGTTTCCCCAATACACCGGCCGGACGTGCCGAGCGCGACCGTCTGATTCGACTCGGCTCGTTGGAAGAAATCTTCTCGCCGGAGAACATCCGCCCCGACGGCTTCATTCTTACCGAGACCACGCAGGCGACGGATAGCTACGATGCGCAACAGCAGCTTGACTACCGCGCCCTTGCCCTTGACCTGAACATGTTTGACCGCTTCCGGCTCAACCTGGGCCTGCGCGAAGAACAAAACTTTCAGCAAGTACGCACCTTCTCGGTAATCAATCCTGGGGTCCAGCAGCTCGGGCTCATCGATCAGAAAGATCGACTCCCGGCGGCGGCCGTGACCTGGTGGATCAATCAGGAGCAGCAACTACGTCTGGGCTACAGCGAAACGCTGTCGCGTCCCGACTTCCGTGAGCTCAGCGCCGCGCCTTATGTGGATCCCATTCTTGACCTGATCGCTTTCGGCAACCCGGAGCTGGTCACTGCGTCGTTGAAAAACTACGACCTGCGCTGGGAGTACTACTTCTCGCCCACGGAAAGCATGTCTGTCGCGGTATTCCGCAAGGATTTCATTGACCCGATCGAGAAACAGTTGCTGCCGGGCTCTGGCAGCATCCTGCTCAGCCTCGCTAATGCCCTGGGTGCCACCAATCAGGGCGTCGAGCTCGATGTCTACAAACAGATGGGCTTTCTGAATCACTGGTTTGACGGCCAACGCTGGGCTCAAGCGTTGTGGCTGGATCGCCCAGACTGGGACAGCTGGTACGTCTCGGCCAACTACTCAAAGATCGAATCGGAAATTGAGCTCGATCCGGAACAGTCGGGTGGCAACACCAACCTGACCCGTCCGCTGGAAGGTCAATCGCCTTACGTTGCCAATCTGCAGGTCGGCTACCAAGCGGAGGATGGCAGTCGTGAGGCCACTTTGCTCTACAACGTTTTCGGCGAGCGTGTCGTCCAGGTGGGCATCGGCGGCCAGCCCGACGTGTACGAGCAGCCGGCGGGACAACTCGACTTCAACTACAAGCAGAAACTCGGTGAGCAATGGTCATTCCGGGTTCGTCTACGCAATCTGCTTGACCCGCCCGTCGAGCTCACCCAAGGCAGCGGCATATTTCGCGAGTTCAAGCGTGGTCGCGAGATCGGCCTGAGTCTGGAGTGGCGGCCGCTCTGATTGGCTGCGGTGACCGGCGCTTGGCGATGCTTCTCGATGTGACAGCCGACATAAATCTGTAACTGCCCGTCCGTAGGCTTGCGGCTTCGACTCCGACGCCACGCGTCCGAGCGACCCTTCCCCAGACTGTCAGGAGTCACCATGAAGCTTGTGCTTCGCACCTCTTCGCTCGCGTTGGCCGTTGCCGGCGTCCTCGCCATGGGCTCCGCTTCAGCGGCTGTCCGTTTGTCCAATCAATTCGATGGTATCTGGGGCAACCCAGCCGAATCTGGTCGTGGTGCCGCCGTTGACTACTTGCCGCTGGCGGATGGTAGTGGCGTGCTGTCGATCGGCTACTACGCTTACGATGCGCAAGGTCGCGCCACCTGGGTGTTGATCGCCGCGCCGAAGTTGGCGCCGCCCGCGGGCACGCCGCCGATCACGCCGGGCT
>JANNWF010000561.1:0-2942 GCA_031408455.1 Pseudoxanthomonas sp.
GGCCATTTCGATTCTGGAAAACGCGCGCTTGCGCGCCGAGTTCGCCGAGTTTTTTGCGCGCCCGGATAGTTTCAGCCTCGGCGTCTGCAACGGCTGCCAGATGCTCTCGCAACTCAAGTCCTTGATTGCCGGCGCTGAGCATTGGCCGGAGTTCGCCCGCAACGCCAGCGAACAATACGAGGCTCGTCTCGTGCAGGTAGAAGTGGTCGATTCACCATCGCTATTTTTCCGCGGCATGGCCGGGTCGCGGCTTCCTGTGGTGGTGGCGCATGGCGAAGGGCGGGCGCTGTTTGCCAGTGACGCGGATCGTGATGCTGCCCACGTGGCACTGCGTTTTGTCGAATCAGACGGCCGCGCCAGCGAACGCTATCCGCTCAATCCGAACGGCTCGCCACACGGCATCACCGGTCTTACCAGTGCGGATGGCCGCGCGACCTTATTGATGCCGCACCCAGAGCGCGTGTTTCGTGGTGTGCAGTTGAGTTGGAAGCCGCCTGAATGGGGCGACGAGTCACCTTGGCTGCGCATGTTCCGTAACGCGCGGGCGTGGGTGGCATGAGCATGTCGCCGCTGCGCCAATTTGTGCTGTCGGCGATGTTGTTCTTGCCGGCGGCGTTTTTCGTGTGGTTTTTGTTGGCCGGCCCGGTGGTCTGGCCGGTCGCCCAGCTTGCCAACCTGATCGTTCCGCAGCTGATGCCGGATGCGGTCGCCAATGTTGTGCTGCATGGATCGTTGCTAGAAGTAGAAACCAAATTGCTGACCGAAGCAGGTCCCAATGGTCAGCGCGGCGTATTGGTTCTCGATGTGCGGCCCTTGATCTATGCCTGGTGTCTGCCGCTGTTTGTTGGTCTGGTTTTTGCCACCCCGTTGGAAGGCGGTCGCCGTTGGCGGCAGTTCGCTATCGGTCTGCCAGTGTTGTGGTTGATCGTTACCTGGGGCGCGGTGTTCGACATTCTCAAGTTGCTTACCTTTGACGCTGGTCCCTTGGGCGAAGCCGCGATTGCGGCCGCTGGGTTTTCCGCCGATTTCGTTGGGCTGGGCTATCAGTTCGGCTATCTGATCCTGCCCGCAGTGACCCCGGTTTCGTTGTGGGTTCTGCTCAACTCGAAGTTCCTTGAGGAACTGGTCGGCTGGTCTGGGGAACCGGATGCCCCGATCAGCGGTCCCACTCCACCCGCCGAGTCATTTGCCGATTCAATTGTTGAGCCAAGTGCGCCCGCCGCTACCGAGTCCATTGATTCGAAATGAATGCCATCACTGCCGAATCTGCTGAGCTTGCTAGCGCGGCCCCGAGTCAAGACGCGCTGGAAGAGCGCATTGCCGAGCAACTGCAAGCGCGTGGGCGGCTGAAAGACCACGATCTCGGCCGCGCGCGGCGTTTGCTGGAAGAGTCGGGTGGCACCCTGATCGCGTTGATGACGCGGATTGGCTTGGTTTCCGAGCGCGACGTCGCCGAAGCCAGCGCTGAAGTGCTGGGTCTGCCGCTGATGGCACAACGCGATTTTCCGGAAGTCGCGCCACCGAATGTGTTGCTGTCATTGCGCTTCTTGAAGCAGATGCATGTCTGCCCGGTGGCGGAGGACGAGACCACGGTCGACCTGTTGGTCGCCGATCCGCAAGACCCGTATCCGATTGATGCCGTGCGCATGGCCACGGGTCGGGAAGTGCGCATCCGCATCGGCGTGCGTTCGGAAATTGGTGCCTTGATTGAAAGGCTATACGGCTCGGGTCGCTCGGCGATGGGCGCGATTGTCGAAAATCTGACCGAAGGCGATGGTCGCGGCGAGGACGATATCGAGCACTTGCGCGATCTGGCGTCCGAAGCGCCAGTGATCCGCTTGGTCAACCTGGTAATCCAACGCGCGGTCGAAGCGCGCGCGTCCGACATTCACATCGAACCGTTTGAGAATCGGCTGAAGGTGCGAATCCGCATCGACGGTGTGTTGGCCGAAGTCGAGTCGCCGCCGGCGGGATCAACCGCGGCCGTGATCAGCCGCGTCAAGATCATGGCCAAGCTCAACATTGCCGAGCGGCGGCTGCCGCAAGACGGCCGCATCATGATTCGCGTGCAAGGCAAGGAACTCGACCTGCGCGTATCGACCGTGCCCACCGCGCACGGTGAAAGCGTGGTGATGCGTATTCTGGATCGTGAGTCGATCGTGTTCGACTTCCACAAGCTCGGCTTCACCGACGAGTTTTTGCCGAAGTTCATGCAGGTGTTGGAGCAGCCGCACGGCATCTTGCTGGTGACCGGGCCGACCGGCTCAGGCAAGACCACCACGCTGTACACCGCGTTGTCGCGCATCAATACGCCCGACGTCAAAATCATCACCGTGGAAGACCCGGTCGAGTATCAGATCGAAGGCATCAACCAGATTCAGGCCAAGCCACAAATCGGCCTCGACTTCGCCCACGCCCTGCGCTCCATCGTCCGCCAAGATCCCGACGTCATCATGATCGGCGAAATGCGCGACTTGGAAACCGCGCGTATCGCGATCCAGTCCGCCCTGACCGGTCACTTGGTGCTCAGCACCCTGCACACCAACAACGCCGCCGGCGGCATTACCCGTCTGTTGGACATGGGCGTTGAAGACTATCTGTTGACGTCTACCGTCAACGGCATTCTTGCGCAGCGTCTGGTGCGTCGCATCGAGCCCACCCACGCGCAACGTTATGCCGCACTGCCGGAGGTGGTGGAGGAGTTCAAGCTGCGCCGTTTCACCCAGGCCGACCCGGTCATGCTGACCCGACCAATGCCCTCGCCACTGACCGCCACCGGCTATCTCGGCCGCACCACGATCATGGAGTTCCTGGTCATGGCCGACCCCATCCGCCGCATGATCATGCAGCACGCCGACATGGGCAAAATCGAAGCCCAAGCCCGCGAACTGGGCATGCGCACCATGTATGAGGATGGTCTGGTCAAAGCGATGGAAGGCGTG
>JANNWF010000562.1:0-4927 GCA_031408455.1 Pseudoxanthomonas sp.
AGTGAGAACGGTAGACCCGCAGGTACTCAAAGCCCCGGGACGGCGGCCGTCACTCGCCACACCGTATTGCCCACGTCATCGGCCACCAGCAGCGCACCGGTAGCGTCAATCGTCACACCGACAGGCCGGCCGCGCGCCTCGCCCTTCGAGCCGAGAAATCCGCTCAGCACTGTTTCCGGCCGACCGCTGGGCTTGCCATCCGCAAACGGTACGAAGACCACCTCATAGCCGCTGGGCGGCCTACGATTCCATGAGCCGTGTTCGCCAATGAAGGCGCCATTTGCAAACCGCGCCGGCAGCGTGGTGCCGGTGTTGAAAGTCAGCCCGAGCGGGGCGATATGGGCTCCCAGTGCATAGTCGGGCACCCGCGCGGTAGCTACCAAGTCTGGACGCTGCGGCTCTACGCGCGGGTCAAGATGAGCACCGAAGTAGCTGTACGGCCAACCGTAGAAGGCGCCCTCTTCGATTGCAGTCAAGTAATCAGGCACCAAGTCATTGCCCAACTCATCGCGCTCGTTGACCACCGCCCACAGCACGCCGCTATCCGGCTGCCACGCCAACCCAACCGGGTTGCGCAGGCCATGAGCAAACACACGCTTGCTGCCGGTCGCGCGGTCGATCTCCCAAATCGCAGCGCGATCCGTTTCCTTGTCCATGCCGCCATCGCCGATGTTGCTGTTCGACCCCACGCCCACGTACAGGCGGGTGCCGTCCGCACGGGCGAGCAGACTCTTGGTCCAGTGATGATTAAGCGGGCCGGGGCCATGCGCCAGTTCGGTCAACTTGCGACCGGGGGCGTCGATGCGTAAGTCGCCATCGCGGTAAGGAAACTCCCACAGAGCATCGGCATTGGCGACGTAAAGCTTGTCGCCCACCAAGGCCATGCCAAATGGCGAGTTGAGGCCGGACAAAAACACGCCTCTGATCTCGGCCAAACCATCGTGATCAGCATCGCGCAGCAAGGTAATCCGGTTCGCGCTGGGCACACCGGCACCGGCTTTCTTCATCACTGACTTCATCACCGCGCCCTTGATGCCCTTGACCGCGCCCGAATCAGGCGGCGCATTGGTCTCCGCCACCAACACATCGCCATTGGGTAAAACATACAGCCAGCGCGGGTGATCCAAGCCGGTCGCAAACGCGTTCACCGCCAACCCCGCCGCTGGCGTCGGCCGCGCGTCGGCAGGCCAGCCCTTGGCGGCTGCGATATCAACGACCGGAATTAGGGATTGGTCAGGAGGCAGCAGCGTGGGTGACAGGCCGCTGTCCTCGCCCACGCTCATAGTGGAACGCGGGGTGCAGGCGACCAAGCTTATCAACAGGGCGGCACTTAGCAGACGCGGAAAGCTCTGGCGCATGGGAGACCTCACTGGAATCAGCCAATCGCGAAAGGCATGAACATGCGCCCGCGTTCAGCGTGGGTCTGTGGGGCAGAGCACCAAGGATGCGATCAACGTTTATGGCGAGCCCGAACGCGCGAGGCCAGTGTTGCTGCTCCGCAGTTCACAAACTTTTCAGCCTATCTCAGCAACCTCGCCAAAGATGACTAACCCCTCGACCGAGCAGCCTTCCATCTACTGGATTCCGATGCACAGCAGATCGAGGTCGAATGCAGAGCCGCTAGGGTCACTGAGCTGCTAGGGTGAGGTCCGGTGAGGTCCTGCATTGATAGTTTTTGCATGATCCACTGGCGAAGCAAGGTGTGAGCACCATGCTTATCGGAGTAAAAGGGTGCATCAATCGCTGACTGGCCGAGCAAATCGATCAGAAGAGGCAGAGCGTGGGCAAAACTACCGGCACCAGTCTCTCATCGAGCACCACCGGCCACCGCCAAGGACTCATGTCGATCCGCTGGCATCTGGCCATCGATTCGCTGCTTGCTCTCTGCGGCAACGGGAAGCAAAATCGGGAGC
Organism: Pseudoxanthomonas sp.; assembly: GCA_031408455.1. Classification (GTDB taxonomy): domain Bacteria; phylum Pseudomonadota; class Gammaproteobacteria; order Xanthomonadales; family Xanthomonadaceae; genus JANNWF01. The sequence goes on from JANNWF010000562.1 coordinate 1,914, forward strand.
AGCTTTGCTACCGCTTCGTCAGCACCATTGTTCCGGCCGGTAATTTGATCACCCGCATGCGTCTCACTCGCCATCACCGCCGCTTCATTGCGCTTGTCGCTTTGTTCGGCCTGCTGTTTCAGCAAGCCGTAATGGCGGCGTATGTGTGTCCGGTGCTGCCGCCGCCACCGGTGAGCGAAGCGATAGATTTGCCGGCGTGTCATGAGCGCGAGGCCAGCGCCGCTGAGCAGTTGCAATGCCACGCGCATTGCAACGCTGGGACGACCATTGCCGAGCAACCCCCACCGGCAAGCGTCGCCGCTGCTGCGATTCTGGTCACTGCGACTACGCTTTTGGTTGCGCCTATTCAGACCTTGCCTGCGTCTTGGGTTTTCGATGACCCGGACAAACGCGGCAGCACGCCGCCGATTCGAACTCGGTACTGCACGCTGCTGATCTAGACCCCGCCCGCGCCATCCGCGCTCGCGCATCTCGCGCGACCTCTGCTGATGACTTGGCGATGACGGAGTCTATATGCCTACCTTGTTTGGTCGACCCACGCCTGCCGTGGCTGCTAGCTGCGCTTTGGCGCAAGAACCTCGTACATTAAAGCTTCGCGCACGAAAATCTCACCTGTTCACTGCTTGCTGCCTGCTCGCCACCACGTTCAGCACGCAGGCCGCCGGCCGACTGACCATCGAGTCAGCAATTGCCCACGCCGAACGCGATGCGCCCATGCTGGAGGCGCGGCGTGCAGCGCTTGATGCGGCGAGTCAGCGCGTCGGTCCGGCGGGTGAACAAGCCGATCCGGAGTTGGTATTCGGTATCGAGAATCTGCCGGTCACGGGTCGCGACGCGGGCAGCGTGACCGCTGACTTCATGACCATGCGCAAGATTGGCGTGAGTCAGCGCTTTGTGCGTCAGGCAAAACGCGACCTGCGTGTGAGCCGCGCCGAAGCCGATGTCGATCTGGCCCGCGCCGACCTGCTGAGCAATCAGTTGGCGCTCAAGGAAGCCGTCGCACAGGCATGGATCACCCGCTTCATCGCCGAGCGCAAGCGAGCGCTGCTGATCGAACTGCGTCCACGCTTTGAGCTGGCGGTGCTCGCCATCGACGCGCAACTGGCTGCAGGCCGCCGTGGTAGCGCAGACGCGCTGGCGGTGCGCAGCGATGCGCTCGACTTGGAAGATCGCATCACTGAGGCCGAAGGTGATGTGCTGGCGGCCTGCGCAATTCTCGCCCGCTGGTTGCCTGACACGGCGCTCGATCCGCTTGGCGATCCTCCCGACTGGCGTCGATTAGGCGACACACCTGTCGATTCGCTGGTGGGACGCATCGACAGCCATCGCGAGCTAATGACGTTTGCTGCCTCGGCGCAGGCAGCCGAATTAGAACTGCGCTTGGCGCAGGCCGAGAAGCGCCCGGACTGGTCGGTGGAATTGGTGTTTGCCCAACGCGGACCAGAGTTTTCCAGCATGGCGACCCTGCTGATGCGGGTCGACCTGCCGGTGTTTGCAAAACGCCGCCAAGACCCGCTGATCGCCGCCCGCCATGCCGAGCGCGAAGCGATTGTCGGCATGCGCGAGGACGCGCGGCGCGAACACTTGGCGGCTCTGCAGAGCACTATCGCGCAGTGGCAATCCGCCGCACAGCGGGTTGACCGCTTTGAGTCCCGGCAACGTCCTTTGGCGCGCGAGCGCGCCGCGGCTGCGTTGGCCGCCTATCAGGGCAGCAGCGGCAATTTGAATGACGTCAGCGGCGCGTTGATGGCCGAGTTGGAACGTGAGATCGATTACACCGAGCGGCTCTCGGCGCTGGCGATGGCGTGGGCCTCGCTGCGCTATGCGTTTAACGAGGAGCACTAAGTCATGCGCAAAATCTTGTTGATTTCGGCGTTCCTGATTGCCGGCTTTTTGTTGGGCGCGCTGACCGTGTATCTACGGCCAGTGGCAGATTCTGCAGATGCCCCCTCCATGGCAGCGATGGCCGAAGACGGCGCAGCCGCTAGTGACGCCGATGAGGTCCTGTATTGGTACGACCCGATGCTGCCGCAGCATCACTTCGAGGCGCCCGGCAAATCGCCCTTCATGGACATGATGCTGGTCCCCAAGTACGCCGATGCAAGCGGTGACGAGGGCAGCGTGAACATCAGTCCGCGCTTGGTCCAGAACCTGGGCGTGCGCACCGAGCTAGCAGTGTTGGATCGGATCGAGCGACGACTCAAGACCAGCGGCGTGGTCGCTTTTAACGAACGCAGCATCGACGTGGTGCAGGCGCGGGTACCGATGATTGTTGAGCGCTTGCACGTGCGCGCCTTGCACGATCCAGTGCGCGCCGGACAAGCGCTGATGAGCGTGATCGCACCCGAGTGGAACGCCGCGCAAGCCGAGTTTCTGAGCCTGCGCCGCGCCTACTCGGCGGATCTCGCTCCCGTCCTCGCTGCTGCGCGGCAGCGCTTGCTTCTGCTTGGCATGAATGAGGCACAGATTCGAGCGATCGAGCGATCCGGCCGCAGCGATCTGCGCATCGAATTATTGGCACCCCGAAGTGGCGTGCTCACCGAACTCAGCGTGCGCGAAGGTGCCAGCGTCGCTGCCGGCACGTTGCTCGCCACCATCAATGGTGTGGAAACCGTGTGGGTGAACGCGGCCGTGCCAGAAGCCGATGCGGGCTTGGTGCAACGCGGCGCACGCGCCACGGCGACGGTGATCGCCTACCCCGGCCGCGAGTTTGTGGGCGAAGTGCAGGCGCTACTGCCCCAAATTGACCCGATGAGCCGCACGCTGACCGCGCGCATTCAAATAGACAATACCGATGGTGCCCTCGTGGCGGGGATGTTTGCCACGCTTGAGTTGTCGCCCATTGAGCCATCGCCACGCTGTGTGCTCATCGCCACGGAAGCAGTGATTGCCACCGGCAGCCGTCATGTGGTGTTGGTTGCCGAGGGCGAAGGCAAGTTTCGGGCGCAAGAAGTCCGCGTCGGTATCGAAGCGGACGGTCGCAGCGAGATATTGGAAGGCATCGAGGCCGGCGA
>JANNWF010000563.1:0-9762 GCA_031408455.1 Pseudoxanthomonas sp.
GTCGCCCACGGCTGATCGTCACCACGCCGAATGCGCTGGCCGATGGGCTCGACATCGGCAAAGTATTTCTTCGCCAGCAACTCATCGATGATGACCACCGGTGCGCTGTCGGCCTGATCAGCAACACCAAACACACGACCCTTGAGCAAGGGGATGCGCAAGGTGTCGAAATAGTCCTCGTGTATCTGCCGTTGCTGAGCGTGCGGCGAAGCCGCTGCATCGTCGGTCTGCTGGCCATCGATGGTGTAGGAGCCTTGCGAATTGTTGCCGGAAAACGGCAGCACGGCGGTCCAGCTAGCTTGCTCGATACCCGGCAATTCGCGCGCCTGCCGCAGCACTTCGTCATACAAGCGCGCGCGTGCAGGATTTTCCGGATATTTGTCTTCTGGCAGTGACAGCAGCGCCGTCAACACGTTTTGGCTGTCGAATCCGGGTGAGGCATGTTGCAAGCCGACAAAGCTGCGCAGCAGCAGACCGGCGCCAACTAACAAGGTTGTCGCCAGCGCCACTTGGGTGACCACCAGCACGTTGCGTGACCACGCCGCCACCCGCCCACCGCCAGCGAGGCGGCCAGCATCATTGATGACCTGACTGATGCGCGTGGTGTACAGCGAAATCACCGGCACCAGCGCCGCCAACACGCCGGTCAGCAGACTCAAGGCGAACGCAAATCCGAGCACTCGCCAATCGACGCTGATGGAATAGCTGGCGAGCAGACTCTCAAAGCCCACCATCGGCAGCAGTTCGATCAAGGCCAGCGCCAGCAACGCGCCGGCGCAGCCGCCCGCGAACGCCAGCAGTAGCGACTCAGCAATCAACTGCCGGGCGATGCGGGCGCGAGTGGCGCCGAGTGCATTGCGCAGCGACAGTTCTTTTTGCCGGGCGGTCATGCGAGTCAGCAGCAAGTTGGCGACGTTGGCTACTGCTATCAAAAGCACCAATGCCACCGCTGCCTGCAGCAACAGCACCATCGGTCGGTTCGCCCCCACTTGCAGCTCGCGCAGGGATTGCGCGCGGCCGGTGAAGTTACCGCCTCGCAGGAACGCCGCAAAACCCGCTGCACGCGGATCGTCAACGCCGGCGATACGTTCGGCATTGCGCGCGACGATCGCATCCAGTTGTGCGTTCAGCTGTTCGACCGTGGCGCCTTCCTTGAGTCGGCCAATCGTCTGCGAATACTCGTTGCCACGCTCGTCATCGAGCCGCTGCTCGGGGGTGAATGCAAACGGCACCCACAGCTGGGTCGCCCGCGCCGGGAAGGCAAAGGTCTCCGGCATCACCCCCAGCACGCGGTAAGTCGCCCCCGACAAACGCAGATCGCGACCGACGATGTTCGGATCCGCATTGAAGCGGTTGCGCCACAACGCATGGCTCAGCACGACCACCTTGTCCTGACCAAGCACCGCGTGTTCTTCGTTGAACACGGCGCCCAATTCCGGCAGCACCTTCAAGGTGCTGAACAAGGATGGCGTCGCCCGCAGTCCGACCAATCGCTCCGGCTGCGCACCGGCTTCGGCCAGATTGAAACTGCCGCCGGTGTACAAGGCCAGATCGTCCAGCGCCTCGGCTTGCTCACGGCGATCCAGGTAGTCGGGAATCGAGCTGCCCGCGTACTGCAGGCTGCTGGTCGGGTAGGTGTTGTAGACGTCGACCAGACGCTCGCCATCCGGATACGGCAGCGGCGCCAGGAACAAGCCATGCAACACCGAGAAAATCGCCGTGTTGGCGCCGATGCCCAAGGCCAAGGTGAGCACGGCCACCACGCTGAAAGCGGGCTGCAGCAGCAGAGCGCGAAGGCTGTAACGGAGATCGGTCAGCAGATTGCGGAACATGGCGGGTGACCTTGAACGAGTGGGGCGAGAGCGTCGTCATTCCGGCGAACGCCGGAATCCATGATCGGAACGCGGCATCGCTGAAGTGGATTCCGGCGTTCGCCGGAATGACGAGCCAAAACGAACTGCAATGCGGCTATGCCGCCGAACGCGCTCGCGATATCTGCGCGTCCAGCCGCGAGTCCTCTTCCTGACGCAAGCGATGCAAGGTGTCTTCATCCACCACACGGCCATCGAACATGAAGACCTTGCGCTGGGCGAAATCGGCATAACGCGGGTCATGGGTAACCATGCAGATGGTCGAGCCTGCCTTGTGCAGTTCGTCCAACAAGGCCATCACCGCCTCACCATTTTTGGAGTCGAGGTTGCCGGTCGGCTCATCCGCCAGCAGCATCGATGGCGCTCCCACTAGGGCCCGCGCCACTGCGACACGTTGCTGTTGGCCGCCCGACAACTGCGCCGGGAAATGCTTCAGCCGATGCGCCATGCCGACGCGCTCCAGCGCCGCTTGCACACGATCACGCCGCTCGCCCTTGCTCACCCCGTCGCGATAGGTCAGCGGCAGCTCGACGTTCTCAAACACGCTCAAATCGCCAATCAGATTGAAGGCCTGAAAAATGAAGCCAATTTCCTTGTTGCGGATGCGCGCCCGCTCCGCCGCATTGATCGCCTCCACCGGCACATTGTTGAGCCGGTAGTGGCCCCCGGTCGGCGAATCCAGCAAACCCAGGATCGACAACAAGGTCGACTTGCCGCAACCCGAAGGCCCGGTGATCGATATGTACTCACCCCGCCGAATGTCCAAATGCACCCCCGACAGCGCGTGCGTTTCGACTTCATCGGTGTAAAAGACTTTGGCGATGTCTTTGAGTTCGAGGAGGGGTGGGGTGGTGGTCATGGGGTTCCTTGGTTTTTGGGGACTACGGACTAGGGACTCGGTTTAGATCAAGAGCAGCGGAGCAAGCTCCGCTCTACCAACGCCGACACGCTCCGCTTCGTTTGCAGGCAGTGTCGCGACACGCTTTTGTAGAGCCGAGCTTGCTCGGCTGCTGTCCCAAGTCCCGACAACAATCAATCCAACCGCAGCCGATCAAACGCATCCCACTGCGAGGTATCGGACAAAATAATTTGGTCACCGGCGGCGAGACCCTGCTGCACTTCGATCACGCTGACCGAGGCGCGACCGAGGCGCACCGGGATGCGCAGGGCGATGCCGGACACCGGGTCGATGCGGAACAGGCGCACTTCGGATTCGGCTTGGCCGTAAGCAGGTCGTCCGACGTACAGCACGTTTTCAAGCCGCTCGATTTCGATGGTGCCGTCGACGCTCAGGTCCGGGCGTGCGCCGGGCGGCAGCTCGCCAGTGAGTTCAACGTCGACCAGGACGCTGCCGTTCAGAACAGCAGGGTCGATGCGGGTAACGCGGCCATCGACGATGCCATTGCGGGTATCGACGCGTACGGTCTGCCCGAATACGATGTCCTTGATCTGAGTTTCCGGAATGCGCAACTCGGCGCGCAGCTCGCCCGGTTTGGCAACCCGCGCCAGATTGGTACCGGCAATCACTTGCTGGCCTTCCTGCACCGGCACTTGCTGCAACACGCCAGCGATGCCAGCGCGCAAGCGCAGACCTTCAACTTGGCGAGTGCGCTGCAGGGCGGCGTGCGCCAGTTGTTCTGCCCGCGCGCGGTCAGCGGCCAGTTGCGCGCCGATGGTTGCCTCGAATTTGGCGATACGTTCCTTTTCGATGCCCACGCGCAGCTTGAGTTGATCGGCGGTCAGTTGGCTGCGTTTGTATTGCAGGGCCGAAATGATCCCTTTGCTGGCGAGATCGGACTCCGCTTCCGCTTGCAGATGCGCCGCCTCAAAATCGGCCGCGAATCCGGCCAGGTTGGCGCGTTGATCGAGCAACTGACTCTCCAGCGTCATCTGCCGTGCCAGATAGTCAGCCTTGGCCGCGGTATGCGCCGCCTCGGCTTGCAACTGCGCTTCCACCACGTCGGGATTGGACAGTTCAAGAATGATCGTGTCGGGCTCGACGGTAGCGCCCGGTTTGACGACGATGCGATCCACTCGCGCGGAAGTTTCCGCGGCAATCCAGCGAATCTCTTTCGGCACCAAGGTGCCAGGCCCGCGTACCTCGCGCAGCATCTCGCCCTGTTTCACCGTATCCAGCCACAGGCTCTCGCGCGGCACCTTCGGCGCGGCCGGGTCGAGCTGGGCAACAAAGCCGCCCAAGGCCACCACGACAATCACGCCGAGCAGGCCAAAGCCAATCTGCCGGCGCCGTTTGAGTTTTGCGAAATCAGTGCGTTGAATATCCATGCGCAGCACTAAGCACGCGGCGTGCCAAGCGCCTCATTAATTTCCAATCAAATGCTTACAGCGCTTGAGCCGTATGCTCACCAACGACTGTCCAGTTCCAGGCAGGCGAGACTGTCCACTTTCGAACAGTTTGGCGCGCGCCATCCAGACGGCCGAGCTTCGCTGGCGCAGGCTGAGTTCGTCGAAAGACTCGGGCGCACGCTCCTGCCAGAATTCGAGACATGGAACTCGCCACTTATCAGGACCTGCACAGGCAGGCACAGCGGCACACCCGCTGCTCCGCCGATGCCGAGGATCTGCTGCAAGAAGCTCTGCTTGCGGGATTGCGTGCTGGCCGCGAGGACTTGGCTTGGCTATCCGGCGTACTGACAAAACAAGCAGCTATGCAGTCGCGATCCGCCGTTCGCCGACGGCGACGAGAACAGGTGGTCAGCGAACTCGACGACGGTTTCGGTGCAGACCCATTGGGCACACCGTCAAGCCAAGGCGAACGGCCAGATCCGTCTCCCCTGCTCGCCCGCCTGCCACCATCAGCACGGCGCTTGGCGGTGCTCGCCTTGCACGGCCTTGATGCCGAGGAAATTCGCTGCATCCTGGGCATCGCCCCGACCGCCTTTCGGCAGCGACTGAGCCGCATCCGCCAGGCCGTCGGCAAGTTGCCGCCATCACTGCACGCTGAGGCAATCGGCCTCGCCTACGTCCGCGATCCGGCACGAAGCGTCGATCTGCAATTTGGTCTGATCCGGCGCGCATTGAAGGCGGCCTTGAATGGGGGAGCGGGTCTTGGTAGCCATGATCCCGACGGCCATCTGCTGCTGGTTCGGGGTGTTGCTCACACATTGGCCCGTGGCGGCAACTGAAGTCAGCAATCCCGCACAACCCCAGGAGTCCAACATGCTCGGTCAATCCAAAATCGGCGCCATCGTTTTCTTCGTCAGCGATCTCAGTCGCAGTCTTGCCTTCTATCGCGACACGCTAGGCCTCGACGCCAATCCGGTCGACGGCGACGACGGCCCGTTCGGTATCGCCCAAGTCGGCGACCTGACCTTGGTCTTCATTGCGAGGGCGGCGACGGCAGGTGACAGCCCGGTGGTGGTATTCAGCGTCGATGGCGGCATCGACGATTACGCCGAGGCACTGGCCACGCGCGGCGTTGAAATCGTGGTTCCGGTGAGCCTGTGCCCGGATGGTGGCTTGTCGGTGGATTTTGTGGATCCGGACCGCAACATCTTGAGCGTCTATCAGCCGGCCAATGCGCCGCGGCGACGCTGAACGTGCGCGCGCTGATCTTGTCTGCCCTGCTGGCAGCGGTACCACTAACCGCCACGGCCGATGTGTGGTCGCAGTTGCACGGCCGCTGGGAGGGCAAGGGCAAAGTGAGCGGCATGCAGGCGGCGATCACGCTCACTTTCCGTCCTGCCCTGGGTGGACGTGCTCACCATCTTGCCTTTGACAATCAGATGCGCGCGGCGGATGGCAAAACCTGGCCGTTTGCGGCCGAAGCGATTTACAGCTGCGCAACCGATGGTGCTGGCGCTTCCGGGTGCCGCGGCCATTGGTACGACAACCGCGGGCAAGTGTTGCCTGTGACGGCCACAGTTGCAGGGGACCATCTGCGGGTGGAATGGGGCGATGCCAGCACGGAGCGTGGCCGTACTGAATATCGTCTGCTCGGCAACGTGAAACTGCTGGTCAGTGATGAAGTGCTCGGCAAGGACGGCGTCTGGAAAGCCTTCGGTCGCAGCGAATTGCAGCGAATGCCTTGACTGAGCGAACGAAGCTCAAGCAGAGGCCGGTTGCCACTGGATGCGTGTGGTTCGCCATACGCATCCCGCTGCCAGCATCAGCAACGCAGCAGCAAGCAAGAACGCCGCGCCAGGCAGGCTAAAACCCACGCCGACAGCGATCGACGCAGCAAACACACTGGCAAACGTGGCAGGACCAAACACACCGGTCAGGCTGACCGCGCTGGTCAATGCGCCTTGCAAGCGACCCTGTTGGTCTTCCGCCACCTGGCGGGTGATCAGCGCCTGACTGGAAGGACCGGCCAATCCCCACAGTGCCAGCAAGGGCACGGCCAACAAGAAGATTGGCCCGGTCGGCGCGAGTGCCTGCACCACGAATCCGGCACTGCCAAACAGCAAGCCAGCGAGCAGACAGTTGCGTTCGCCAAAGCGCTTCACCAGCCGCCGCATCAGCACCGCCTGCACGATCACATTGCAGACTCCGACCAAAGCCAACACGTAGCCCACTCGGTCCTGACCCCAGCCATAGCGATAGCCCGCGTACAGCACGAATACTGCCGGCAACACATAGTGGGCGAGCTGTGACAGCACGTTGGCGATCACCAGGCCGCCCACTTGCGGATAGCTGCGCAACAGCCGCAAGGAGCCCATTGGATTGGCGCTCCTCACTTCAAACGGACGCCGACGTTCGACCGGCAACGACTCCGGCAACACCAGCCAGCCATACAGGAAATTCAGACCTGACAACGCCGCTGCGACCCAGAAGGGCAAGCGCAGATCGAATCCACCCAGCACCCCGCCCAGCGCCGGCCCGATGATGAATCCGATGCCGAAGGCCGCCCCCAGCATGCCGAAGCTTGCCGCGCGCTTGTCGGCCGGCACCACGTCGGCGATGTAGGCATTCGCGGTGCTGATGCTGGCCGCGCAGACACCCGCGAGCACACGACCCAGAAACAGCAAGGGCAGCGTATTCACCACCGCCATCAAGATGAAGTCGATACACAGTCCGGCGTTCGAAATCAGGATCACGGGACGCCGCCCGAAGCGGTCACTGAGCGCGCCTTGCACCGGCGAAAAGATGAACTGGGCCAGCGCGAAGGCGGTTCCAAAGCCACCAATCCACAGCGCCGCACGCGCGGTGTCACCGCCGAGAAAACGCTCGACCAGATGCGGCAACACGGGAATCACGATGCCGATCGCCAGGATGTCGAGCAGCACGGTAACGAAGATGAAAGCCAAGGCCGCGCGACGCAACGTAGGCACAACAGTTGGCGATTCCACCCGATTCCCGGACACAGTCATGGCGAGGCGGCGAAGTCTAGCAGTCGAGTTGCCGTGAAGTCGCAGCGCGGTCGATCCGAGAGACCAAGGTGCTGACAGACTGCGGCAGCCACCGCCGACGGGAGTAGCGGATGCCGCTTGGCAAGGCCGCGCAGCGAGTCACACCTTGCCCGCTAGCGTGGCTACGTGCCTCGGCGGCGCAGCGCGCCGGACGCCAACAAGCCGATCACAACCACCATCGCCAGCCACACTGGCAAGCGCTCACCCAGCGGTATCGAGATCGGCGCAATCAATGGCGAACCCAAGCTTCCCAAGGTCTGATTTCGCACGACTTCTTGCACCGGGATCTCCACCGCCATGCCGCCGGGCGTTTGGGTCCAACCCTTGGTCACCGCCAACGCTCGCCACGCGCGTCGGTACAGAAGCCGCGTCTCGATGCGCACGTTGGCGGTTTCTGCCGTGCCTGGCGGGACTGCAAACTGGTACTGACTGAAATCGGTAGTGGCGGAAGGAATCAGGGTGTCGGTGGCGGTTTCGGCATCGATGAATAGCACCGGATAGACTACCGGCCCGGCGCCATTGATGCGGCCTTGCAGGAGTTTTGCGAAGCCCTTGCCGGGTTGGCCGGCGACGTCGCCTACTTGCACGCCTGGCACATCGTCGCTGCCCCAAAACGGAATGGTCGGTCCACCGATCTGCGTGAGCGGCACGCCATTAATGCTGGCTTGAACGACCAGCACGGCGTTACGAATCGAGATCCCAGTGGGGAACGCATGACCGGCGCGATTCTCAATCTCGGCACGCACGCGCAGGCCTTGCGCCTCGCGCTGTACGGCCACGCGCAGATCAATGTTGGCGCTCAGCGTTTCTGGCGTCGCGCCAACGAAAGCGTGGCTATGCCGCTGACTGGGCGGGCGATCCGGACCCCCGCTGCCGATACCGCCGCTGTCGCCGCGCGAGGGCATGTGGCAATCCTGACAACTACGGAAATTCGGCCCCGGCTGTGCGTAGGGCGAAGCCAACCACTCCGAATACGTCGCCTGTCCGGGCGCGCCGTTGCTGGGGTTCTTGTACTCGTGACAACTGGCACAAAACTGCGACTGGCCAAATTGCGGCTGATAGACGTTCTGCATCGGCACCCGGTCAACGTCAGGCAGGTTGCCAAAGACGTGGAACGAGGTTTGCGACTCCGATTGTGGAAACCGATAGGTCGCCTTGCCCAAGTGGTGCAAGGCGTCGAGGTTGCCGTTGACCTCGGCAATCTGATGGCAAGCGAGGCAAGTAACGCCATCGCGGCCAGCTGGGGTCACCACGTCGTCGAAGTTGAGCTCACCAGGGGTGAAGATATCTTCCAGCGGCGCATGACAGGTAGCGCAGAAGCCGCTGTCGCCGTCGGCGTGGGTGTCGCGAAAAACGTAACCGGCGCCACCGCCGGGACTGCCGTCCCCCGAGTACAGGTCGCGCACCCAGAAGTTATCGGCCGCGCCCGCATGGCGCGCCCCGTTCCACTCTTGGTAGTACTCGAAATGGCAACCGATACATAGCTGGTTGGCAGCTGGCGGCTGGTAGTCCGGGTTGTCGGTGATCGGCAAGCGCGTTAGTCGGAAGTCGCCGTCGGTAAAGCCGTCAAATACCTGCAAGGTATCGGTGATGTAGTTGGCCGTCGCGGCGGCGTTGTACTCGACGGCCGCGGCGATCTGAAATACACCGGGCTCGCTCAAGGGCAGCACATAGCGTCCGTCAACGCCGGTTCGCGTGGGTGCAATGTCCGGCCGCGCGCGCACCGAAACCAAGGCATTGGCCAAGGGCGCATCGTTACTGTCGTCAACGATGCGTCCGGACACATCGGCCATTACCAAACCCGCTGAGAAAAACGCCAGCAGGCCCAGCAGCCCGGAGTAACAGATGCTCACCGGGCGACCGGTCGACATTTACAGCGGCGCCTCGAATCCGTTTTTCATGATGCCGTTGCCCAAACCGCTGGGCCCGATCAAATCGCGGGTCAGTGTCTGCGCGCCTTGGGCGGTGTTGGCGGGACGCAACGACACGGCGACCACTGCGGCGCTTGGCGCTTGGTTTCTGACCAAGCTGAAGCGGAACAACGTTCCCCAGTTGAGCGTGTTGTTGGAAGGCGCAGTCCACTCAACGGCATCGGCGGTTACGGTGGCCGTCCAGCTATTGGCCGGATTGATGTCAATGTCGGCGAAGTTGACCGCCTCCTCGATAAAGATGCCGGTGGGTCCGTTCAACGCCAAGCGGAAGCTGTCGAAGCCCTTGGAACCCGCCACGCTCACATTCGGGGCGGTGCCGGAGGTGGCCGACGCGCCAAAATCGAAGTTGTGAACAGCGTAGTCATAGCGGTAGCAGGTACCCGTCAGGGTCGACGCGGCTGGGCAAGCGCTCAGCGTCTTGACCTTGACGGCCACACGGGCACGCCCGAAGTTGCTGGTGAACTCGACGTTACTGGTTGGATTGGTAACCGGATCTACCCAGCTATTGATCAATGGCCCCAAGGCCATCGTGCTTTGCGTTCCGACTACCCAACCACCACCACCGGGTGCGGGTGCCATCGTCCGCCG
>JANNWF010000564.1:0-3847 GCA_031408455.1 Pseudoxanthomonas sp.
CGGCAAAGAATTGGCGGAGAACGGTTTGCTGGCCGTGGTATTCGTGTTGGTGGGTTTCGTCGTTTACATCTCGATTCGTTTCGAGTGGAAATTCGCTGTCGCCGCGATCGTTACCACCGCTTTCGACGTGATCGTTACCACCGGACTATTTGCGCTGACCCAGCACGATTTTGACCTCACGGTGATGGCCGGCATCATGTCGGTGATGGGTTTCTCCATCAATGACAAGATCGTCGTGTTTGATCGTGTGCGCGAGAACTTTCGGGCGCAACACAAAACATCGCCGATGGACTTGCTCAATCGGTCGGTCAACCAGACCCTATCGCGCACATTCCTGAACTCGTTTGTGGCCCTGTTGGTGGTCACCGCGTTGTACTTGTTTGGCGGCAACTCGTTGGAAGGGATGGCCGAGGCGCAGATTTTTGGCATCGTGCTCGGCACTCTGTCGTCTATCTACATCGCCTGCCCGATCCTGCTTTGGCTCGGTACCAACAAACAGGACCTGATGCCGCGTGTGGTTGATCAGGCCGAATTGGCTCGTCGACCTTAAGCAAGCCCGGTTGCTACCCGCTGCGGGAGCGGCGGGTGGTAAGTAGGGTTAGTGCTTCAGAGCTGCGGTTTGCACCAACACTCGGTCGACTCGGTTGCCGTCCATGTCGACCACTTCGAAGCGCAGTCCCTTCCAATCGAAGTGGTCGCCGGTTTTGGGGACGTGGCCAACGCGGTCCATGACCAAGCCGCCCAAGGTCGCATAGCCGAGTTCGGCGCTGGCCAGCGATTGCTCCAGCTTCAGTAATGACGACACCCGATCGACCGCGATTCGTCCATCCAGCAACCACGAGCCGTCCTCGCGCTGGACCGCGTCCTCGCTGGAATTGCTGTCGTCGGCGTTCATGTCGCCGGTGATCGCATCCAGCAAATCCGTCAGCGTCACCATGCCCTCGACGCTGCCGTATTCGTCGACTACCAAGGCCATGTGCGAGTTCTGCTTCTTTAAAGTTTCCAGTAGGCGGATAAGCGACACGGTTTCCGGGATGAATACCGGCGGGTGAGTGACCTCGGCAATGTTGGCGTGTTCGCCACGCAGTGATTTTGCCAAAAACGCCTTGGTATCGAGAAAACCCAGCACCTCATCCAGCCCCGCTCGGCATACCGGCAGAGTCTGGAAACGCCCCTCAATCAATACCGCTTGGTTTTCTTCGTCGCTGTCGTTCACATCCAGATAAGCGATTTCCAATCGCGGCGTCATGATCGCGGTAACCCGCAGATCATCGAGGCGAAACACGTTGCCGACCATGGTCTCCTCGGCGCGCTCGAATACACCGGCGGCGGCACCTTCCTGCAACATCAGGTTGATTTCCTCGGCGCTCACGGGTTGCTCAAGATTGCGATTGCCGCCGAGTAATTTCAGCAGTCCATTGCTGGAAACGCTGAACAACACCACCAGCGGATGGGCAAGCATGGAGATCACCTGCATCGGCCGCGCGATCACGCTGGCCACCCGCTCAGGGTTGATCAGCGCAAGGCGCTTAGGGACGATTTCGCCCAACACCACTGAACAATACGTCACCAATATGACCATGATCGTGGTCGCTGCGACCTTGCTGTACGGGGCAATGGCCGGGTATTCCTTGAACACTTCGATTAGGCGGTCGGCGATCGCACTCTCACCAAACGCTCCGCTCAAGATGCCAATCGTGGTGATGCCCACTTGGATAGTTGAAAGGAAGCGGCCAGGATCATTGGCAAGTACCAGCGCCACCCGCGCACCGGCGCTGCCGTTGTCTGCGCGTTGCTGTAACCGCGCCTTGCGCGACGAAACGATGGCCATCTCCGACATCGCAAAGATGCCATTGATGAGGACAAGCACCAACAGAATCAAAATTTCCATTGCAGGGTAAGCGGTGCCGACTCGGCGGCGGTGGGGCGATGTTACCCGACGAGGTCAGGGCATTGATTTGCGTTTTCGACGTTTGCGGGCCAGCGGGACCGGCCTACCGCCTAGATTGCGCTGAACGGTCAACTCCGACTGCCATAATGTAGCGATGGAACAAGCGTGGCTTGACGGCACATTGGATTGGATAGCGCTGCATTCCGTTTGGGCGGGAGCGCTGATTTTCGCTATCGCGTTTCTGGACTCGCTGCTGATCCTCGGAGTTGCGGTGCCGGCCCTGCCATTGTTGTTTGGCGTCGGCACGCTGATCGGCATGGGCCACATCGACGGGACATATGCGATCGCTTGCGCGGCGGCAGGCGCGTTTCTGGGTGACGGCGTGAGCTTCTGGGTGGGCCGTCGCTGGGGGCCGCAGCTGCGCGGCGTGTGGCCGTTCTCGCGTTATCCCGCCTTGCTCAATCGAGGCGAAGTGCTGTTTCGTCGGCATGACGCCAAGAGCATCCTGATCGCCCGTTTTGTCGGTGCCATCCGGCCATTCGTGCCCGCCATCGCGGGCATGTTGGGAATGCCGCTCAAGCGCTATGCACTGGCCAGCGCGTTTGCGGCGGTAACTTGGGCGGCGGTGTTTCTGGTTCCCGGCTGGGTTTTCGGCGCTTCCTACAACGCGGTGGCGGCGGTCGCGGACAAGCTGGTGCTGGTGTTGGGCGGAATGCTCGTCTTGCTGGCCCTGGTATGGGTCTGCGTGCTTTATATATGGCGCTGGTTTGATCGCCACGCCAACAGCTTGCTGACGTCGGCATTGGCCTGGAGTCGCGCACATCCTCATCTGAGCCGTTATGCGGTTCCCTTGATTGATCCCAGTCGACCGGAGTCAGCCTCGTTGGCGATCTTGGCAGTGGGACTGCTGGTGATTGGTTGCACGGTCTTCGGCCTGCTCACGACCCTGCTGGTGAGTGATGGCCTCAGCCTTGATCGCAGCGTTCACGCCTTAATGTTGACGTTGCGCAACCCGCTCGCGGATCGCTTGTTGGCCGGGCTTGCGTCAATCGGTGACACCGTGGTGCTAGCACCTGCCGCCAGCCTGACCATGCTTTGGTTGGTGTGGCGACGGCGTTGGATGGCCGCCGCTCATTGGGCAGCCGCACTGGCTTTCGGCTTGGTGCTCACCGTTGCGCTGGAAGCGTTGATCGACATGCCGAAGCCGCCAGGCGCGCATGCAGGATTTGGCTTTCCGTCGGTCACGGTGACCATGGCCACCATCGCATTCGGATTTTTCGCGGTGTTGATCGCGCGGGAGCTGCCTGGTCGTTCCCGTGTGTGGCCTTACACGGTCGCGGCAGCCGTGGTCGCTCTGCTTGGATTTGCTCGCATCTACTTCGGCATGCATTGGCTGAGCGATGTGGTGGGCGGAACACTGCTTGGCGTGTTTTGGCTGCTGGCGTTGGGGATTGCCTACCGACGGCATGCGCGACGCTCATTCTGGATGGCGCCGTTGGCGCTGATTTTCTACGCCAGCTTTGCGGCTGCGTCGATCTGGCACGCACCCCGTGCCATTGATCCGCTGCTGCGCAGTATTTCGCCACCCCCGCGGGTGCTGGAATTGCAGGCCGAGCAGTGGTGGCGCGACGGCTGGCGTCAATTGCCTGCGCAGCGCGAGGCAATTGATCCCAAGTTGCGCTGGCCCTTCAACGTGCAAATATTGGGCTCACTGCAACCCTTGCAGGAGAAAATGCTTGTGCTTGGATGGCAGGTGCAGCCGCAGGCAGACTGGGTGGCTACGCTTTCCTTGCTGGACAGGTCGGCCACCGTTGCAGAACAACCCATCCTGCCGGCAACGCTTAATACCGAAGCCGAGGTACTGCTGCTGCGGCGACAGGTTTCTCCACAACAGTTGCAGGTGTTGCGCATTTGGCGTGCCCCGGCGAGGGTCACGCCAAATGAGGAGTTGTGGAT
>JANNWF010000565.1:0-9163 GCA_031408455.1 Pseudoxanthomonas sp.
CTTCGGCACGCAACTCGGCCGGTGCCACCCGTGGCACTTCGACGATGACGTCGATCCGGTCCAGCAACGGGCCGGAGATGCGGCCACTGTAGCGGGCGATCTGCTCGCCACTGCATCGGCAACGCGCCGAGGGATCGCCGGCCCAGCCGCAGGGACACGGATTCATCGCCGCGACCAGTTGAAAGCGCGCGGGAAACTCCGCTTGGCGGGCGGCGCGCGAAATGCAGATGCGACCGGATTCCAGCGGCTCGCGCAGCACTTCCAACACGCGTCGATCCCATTCCGGCAATTCGTCAAGGAACAAGACGCCGTGATGCGCCAGCGAGATCTCACCGGGGCGCGGCGGCGATCCACCACCTACCAAGGCCACGCCGCTGGCGGTGTGATGCGGAGACCGCCAAGCCGGGTCGCGCCAGCGCGCAGGATCCAGCGGCAGGCCAGCGATAGAGCGCACCGCCGCGGCTTCTAGCGCGTCTGCTTCGGCTAGCGCCGGCAACAAGCCGGGCAAGCGCGCCGCCAATAGGCTCTTGCCACTGCCTGGTGGTCCAATCATCAGAATGTGATGGCCGCCGGCCGCAGCGATCTCCAACGCCCGCCTGGCACGTGCTTGCCCACGCACGTCGGCGAGGTCAGGAAACGTCGATCCGGCGGCTACGAGCAGCGCTACGCTGGGTGCAGCGAGCGCCTGCTCGCCACGCAGAAATGCGCAGACCTCGAGCAAGCTGCGCGCGACCCGCACATCGTCGCTGCCGGCCAGCGCGGCTTCATCGCCGTTTGCCAGCGGCACCACACTGCTGCGCTTGTCCCGTCGCGCGCCGAGCACCGCCGGTAGCGCGCCTTGCACGGCACGCAATTCACCGGTCAGCGCCAGCTCGCCGATGAACTCAATGCCGGCCAGTGCGGCCTTCGGCAACTGACCACTGGCGGCGAGGATGCCAAGCGCGATCGGCAGGTCATAACGCCCGCCTTCCTTGGGCAGATCGGCGGGCGCGAGATTGACCGTGATGCGCCGCGCCGGCACTTCAAACCGCGCGCACTGCAAGGCCGCGCGCACGCGGTCCTTGCTTTCACGAACCGCCGCCTCGGGCAAACCGACGATCGACATGCCGGGCAAGCCGCCAGCCAAGTGCACTTCGACTTGCACGGCAGGCGCATCAACGCCGCATTGGGCGCGGCTGTGAACGATGGCGAGCGACATTTTTGGCGAACATCAGACAAGCGGGCGGATCCCGCAGCGTCAAGACGCCACGGTTACCGTCGACTTGAGCCGGATCAGTTGCGGGTCATCGTCGAACCGGCCAGCAGGCGCGCCTCGACATCGACCACCATGCGTTCAAGCAGATCGAGCTTTTCGCGGGTGCGCAGCAACACCGCGCGTTGCACATCGAACTCTTCGCGGGTCACCAAATCCAAGCGACCCAGGCCCGCTTGCAATGCGGCGCGGAAGTTCTTTTCCAAATCCCCGCGCGCCTCGTGCAAACCCGGCGGAACCAGGTCGCTGAGGCGCTGGGCGAGGTCGTCAATGGCCTTGAAATCGATCATGGGTGGCTCCTTGCTTGGGTCTGCGAAAGCCTATCTGGCCATTCTGAGTTGCGCTGTCAGCATTTTCAGGTCAGTGGTGTAGGAAAATTCCTACGCAGCGATGACAACACAGCGGCTGCGCTGGACTATGCTCGGCAGCGGCCCGGCTAACCCACGTCAGCCAGGCTGCCAGCACCCACGCGCCATCGCCAGGAGCAACGCTCAGATGAAAATGATCACCGCCATCATCAAGCCATTCAAGCTCGACGACGTGCGGGAGGCGCTGTCGGAAGTCGGCGTCAATGGCATCACGGTGACCGAAGTCAAAGGCTTCGGTCGCCAGAAGGGCCATACCGAGCTGTATCGGGGTGCCGAGTACGTGGTCGATTTTCTGCCCAAGATCAAACTCGAAATCGCCGTCGTCGATGATCAAGTCGAACGCGTGATCGAAGCGATCACCAACGCCGCCAACACCGGCAAGATTGGCGACGGAAAGATTTTCGTCGCTCCTCTGGAGCAGGTGATTCGCATCCGCACCGGGGAAATGGACGGCGATGCGGTGTGATCACCCGCCGGACCAGAGCGGTCGAAGCGATAGTTGACAGACTGACGACAGAGCCCCGATCCCGGGCGCGCGCAGGCCAACGCGGTTGCCGAAATGCTGGCGAAGCCAGACTCGACAGGATCAGCAATCCGCGGGCGGATATGGGGTCCGGCGACCGCAATCCGACACACTGCTAAAGTGCGGTCGACCACCCGCTTCACCTCGAAACGAGACCTTTGATGACGCTCCAGGACGCTTACCCCATCGGCACGCCCGGCCAACCTTGGGGCAGCGCTGAAGTCGCCACGTGGCAGTCTCGCCAACAGCGCCTGCGCAGCTTTGATGACGAAGTGCGCGCTCCGATCGAGCGCCTGCGCGATCGCTTTGATGTGCTGGAGTACGGTCGCCTCGACTATCCGCCTGACAGCTATCCGCTGTTGGCGATCAAGAGTCGCGACTGGGACGCTGCGCTGCCCTGTGCGCTGGTGACCGGCGGTGTGCATGGCTACGAGACCAGCGGTGTGCATGGGGCTTTGTTATTCGTCGAGCAGCAGGCGGCGCGTTACGCAGGTCGAGTGAATCTGTTGGTCGTGCCCTGCGTGAGCCCGTGGGCCTATGAGCGGATTCACCGTTGGAATGCGCATGCGGTGGATCCGAATCGCTCGTTCCGCAACAACAGTGCAGCGGAGGAGTCGGCGGCATTGATGCGTCTGCTGGCACCGCTGAAGGATCGTGTGTTGGTGCATATCGACCTGCACGAAACCACCGACACGGATGAATCCGAATTTCGCCCGGCGTTGGCCGCGCGCGACGGCAAGGCGAGCTCGCCGGGGATGATTCCAGACGGTTTTTATGGCGTCGGCGACAGTGAGAATCCACAGCTCGAATTTCAACAAGCGATCATCAACGCAGTCGCCAAGGTCACCCACATCGCGCCGGCGGACGCGCAGGGCGAAATCATCGGCTCAGCCGTGGTCGCGCCGGGCGTCATCCTGTATGCGTTCAAGCAGCTCGGCCTGTGTGCCGGCATGACCAACGCCCGTTACACCACCACCACCGAGGTCTATCCGGACAGTCCGCGAGCCAGCGCCGCGCAATGCAACGCAGCGCAAGTGGCCGCGGTGTGCGCGGCGATTGATTTTGTCATCGCTTGAATGGTGAGTAGCGCTATGCTCAGCGTCCGATCAATGCATTGGGACCGCCATGAACGTGATGCGCCGCTTGGCCGCGTTTGTCTGCCTCTCGCCACTGTTGGCTTTGCACGCGCCGGTGCATGCCGAGAGCATTCGTATTCGTGCCGACGAATGGCTGCCCTATAACGGACCCAGCAACCAGAAGCCACCCGGCTACATGATCGAAATGGCCACGGCGATCGCCAAGACCGCCGGCCATACCATCGACTACCGACATGTACCTTGGGATGACGCGCTTGAGGGCGTCCGCATCGGCAGCTTCGACTGTGTGGTCGGGGCCACCCGCAACGACGCACCTGATTTCAGCTTCCCCGCGCAAAGCTGGGGTCTGTCGTCGGTCGCGTTCTATGTGCTGGCCGAATCGAAGTGGAAGTACGACGGCATCGCCAGCCTCGAAGGCGTGAAGTTGGGCGTAGTGCCGGACTATTCCTATTCCGATGAGTTGGATCCCTACATCGAAGCGCATGGCGAAGACGCCGCGCGCATCGTCAAGGTCACCGGCGGTGGCCGCGTGGCCATGAGCGCCGCATCACGACTGGTGAGCCGCCGGATGGATGTTTTCGTGGAAGATCCCAACGTCATGCGCGAAACCTTGCGCACCTTGGAACTCGATGAGCGAATCGTCGAGCGCGGTCGCGCCAAAGAGGGCGACCCCATCTACATCGCCTGCACGCCAGCCGACCCGCGTGGCGCGGCCTACGCGAAGCTGTTTTCCGACGGAACCAATGCATTACGGGAAAGTGGCGAACTGGCCACGATTCTGGCCAAGTACGGCATTGTCGACTGGATGAAGCCCGAGGGCGACAAGTGAGGCAATCCGTTCGCCTCATGCGGTAGGGTGCAATAACCGCAGGGCATTGCGCCGGGCATGCGATTACCGCGCGGTCTCGACCGGCGCCTTCAACGCCGTCTCGAACAACTCAAATATCCGCCGATACTGGTCGTACCAGCTTTCTGGATGCACGTATCCGTGACGCTCCAAGGGGTAACCGGCCAGCGTCCACTTGTCCTTGCGCAGCTCGATCAACCGCTGCGACAGCCGCACGCTATCCTGGAAAAACACGTTGTCGTCGATCATGCCGTGGGCGATCAGCAAATGCCCTTGCAGATTCGCCGCAAACTCAATCGGCGATGACTTGGCATAGGCCTCTGGATCGATGTCGGGCGTGTTGAGAATATTGGCGGTGTATTCGTGGTTGTACGCGGTCCAATCGGTCACGGGGCGTAGCGCAGCGCCTGCGTGAAACTCGTCAGGCGCGCGGAACAAGGCCATCAACGCCATGAAACCGCCGTAGCTGCCGCCATACACGCCGACGCGCGTGGCATCGCCTTGCTGTTGTTCGACGAGGTAGGCGATGCCGTCCTGGTAATCCTGCAACTCAGGATGGCCCATCTGCCGATAGATCGCGGTGCGCCAGTCGCGGCCATAGCCGGCGGAGGCGCGATAGTCGAGATCAAGCACCACATAGCCGCGCTCGACCAACAACTGGTTGAACATCTGCTCGCGGAAATAATTCGGATAGCGCGCACTAACGTTTTGCAAGTAACCGGCGCCATGCACGAACAGCGCAATCGGATAGCGCTTGCCGGGTTCAAGCGTTGCCGGACGATACAGCTTGCCCCAAACACTTCCAGCGCCATGCTTGGACGGCACTTGCACGAACTTCGGCGGCAGCATCTTGCGCGCGCGGTAGGCTTCGCTACGGGTGTCGGTGAGCATGCGCGGCTTGCCCTCGACTGGGTTGCCGTCTACCAGTTCGAGCACCGCCAACTGCGGCGGTGTGTGACTGCTGGAAATCCGCAGCGCCAGTTTCTGATCATCCGGGCTCAGCACAAAACTCTCGACGCCATCGAGTGCAGTCAATTCGACCAATTCGCTGCCATCGGCATTCACCGCGCAGACTTCATAATCGCCCGGCCAGGCGCGATTGCAGAGGAAAAACGCGCGCCCACCATCGGCCGACCAAGTGACTGCGCTGGCTTCCCAGCGGCCACTGGTAAGCGCCTTGGGTTTGCCACCCGGCGCTAGCGTGTACAGATGCGAAAAGCCGCTCTCTTCGGACATCAGCCACAACGTCTGCTGATCCGCCATCCATCCGAATTCGTTGAAGGTCCAGTTGATCCACGCCGGGTCGGTCAAGCGGTGCCGCGGCTTGACCCGGCTCTGGTCAAGCTCACTCTCGGCCAGATCAATCTCGGCGATCCAGCGGTCCTTGTTGTCATTAGCGCGCACCGCCACTGCCAAGCGCGCACCGTCGTTGCTGAAGTGAGCGTCCATCAATTGCACCGCACGCAGCCCTTCCAGCGGCTTGGCCTTGGCCGTTTTGCGCAAGTCGGCCAGCGGATCGCGATCGATGCCCGGCAACGCGGCAAGGTCCAGCGCCTGCACCGTGCCGCTACTCAGATCGATCACATGCAGGCTTTGCGCGATCAACGGATTGCGACCGACGCGGGTGCGCACGTCCTCGGCTTCCTCGTAGCCACTCTCGGTGACATACAAGGGCATCTTGCCCACCTGTCCTGCCTCGGCCGCCTTCAGCTCGGTGACGGCCAGCATGTAGCGACCATCCGGCGACAGCCGCACGTCCATCAAGCGCTGCGTGTCGCCCAGATAGATCGGCATCGGCGCGCGGCCGGGTTCGGCTTTGAGCAATTCGGATTGCCGCGCCTGGAACGCTGCGCGCTGGGCTTTTTCGCGGGCCAAGGTGCTGATCACGCGCAACTGTAGATCCCGCAGCACATCGGGCTCGGCGGCGGCTTCGGGATCTTTCTCGGCTTTGATCACAGGTAGCGCAAGGGTTTGCCCGCTGGCAAAGTCATACGAAAACCAGTCATTGCCGACTCGCCACTGCGCGCGCTGATCATCGCTGGAGAATTGCGGGCTCGCCTCGACCGCCGCGCTGCGTGTCAGCGCCTTGGGCGCGGCATGGCCGGCCAGATCGCGCACAAAAACATCGCCGTCGCGAATGAACAGCGCGCGGCTGCGCGAGCGATCAAACACTGGATTGGCGGCATCCAAGCCGCTGCGCTCAGCATCCTCCACCGCACGCGGCACGCTGTCATCGAGTTTGGCGATCCACAGATCGCGGATCACCGCGGCATCGCGTCGCGAACTGCCCGCACGCCGCAGCGAATACTGGATGCTGCTGCCATCCAGCGCCCAGTAAGGCGCCTCCACCGGCTGCCCAATCCAGTCGGGCTCGGCCATGATCTGTTCAAGCTCAAGTTGCCAGCTTGGCCGCTCCACCGCGATGGCGTGAGAGCCGCATACGGCGGCGATGGGAAGCAAGATCCAAGCGACTGGCGAACGGAATTGACGCATCACGATGGCCTGATGAAAAACCAGCGCGGAGGTTAGCAGGGCGGGCGCTGGGGTGAGGGGGCATCGAAGATTGCTTCGCTGCTTTCGCGACGGGGCGATTCTTCGTCACGACCAACGGATGGCGAGGCCTTTAGCTAGTCGCTCTCGCCCACTGGCGGTGTCGCGTGATTCGCGGGAGTCCGCGCGCGTCGTTTGATCTCACGCTCAGCCCAACGCTTCAGCACCTTGGCCTTGCGGGCGCCCGCGCGCGGATCGCGCAGCAGCGCTTGCACGCTATCAAGAACTGCATCGACGTTTTCCGGTTGCGCGTGTTGGTCGTACGCCGACGACCAGAGATCAATCCAGTCCTCGCTGCGCCGACCCAACCTCAACACAGCGCGAAAGTAGCGCGGCGGTTGCCATTTCAACATCAGCAAGTCGAGTCCCGCCGCTGCGAGTGCCAGCGGACTGGTGACCACATCGCGCAGCGCGTCGATCACCAGCTTCACTTGAAAGCCAAGCACATCGCGGGCTAGCACGAAGCCGCGGCGGTCAGGTTTCTCGCTCATGGTTGCTGTGGCCTCCATCAAGTTCAGTAGCCTGCCGCTCGCCTGTTATCTGCGGCGCAAGGCATGATGCGTCGTCCGCCGCGACGTGACGACGGCGTCAAAGGGGTGACTGTGGATTTCAGCATGTTGCATGGCGAGATTACCCTCGGTGCGGCGTTTGGGCTTGTACTGGGCTTGCTGGCGCTGGCGGTTCGCGCACCCGACCGCGCCGCCATCCGCGGCATGTTGGTGATGATCGGACTATTGGTAGTACTCGATCTGGCCGGGGTCGCGCTGGAGGCGTGGCAAGTACCGCGTGTCGCCAGCGTGTTGGCGGGCTTCGCCATCGTCGGCCTCGGTGCGGTCATCATCCGACTTGGCTGCATCATCGGGTTCCGCGCCGCGTTGCCGGCGCTGGGACTCGGAACGCCGCGCATCGTTGAGGACTTGACCTTCACCGCATTGGCGGCAGCGTGGTTGCTGTTCTGGTTGCACGGCGCGGGACTGGATCTGACCAGCCTGGTCGCGACCTCAGCGGTCATCACCGCGGTGCTGGCGTTCTCCATGCAGGACACCTTGGGCAACATTCTCGGCGGCGTGGTGTTGCAGTTGGACGACTCGGTGCGCGTCGGCGACTGGGTCAAGGTCGATGGCATCGGCGGTCAGGTCGTTGACGTGCGCTGGCGGCATACGGCCATCGAAACCCGTGATCGCGAGACCGTCATCATCCCCAATGGCTGGCTGGTGAAAAACCGCTTCCACATCATCGGCTCGCGCCGCGATGCGCGCACCCGCTGGCGGCGTTGGGTCTATTTCAATCTGGACTTGGCGGCCTCGCCGAGTCGGGTGTGCAGCGTGCTGGAAGATTCAGTGCGCCTGGCCGAGATCAACAACGTGGTGCAAGACCCGCCTCCCAGCGCGGTGTTGATGGATACCGCTGCTGGCTACGGTCGCTATGCATTGCGATTCTGGATCGCCGATCCACGCGCCGACGATCCCACCGACTCGGCCGTGCGCATGCACGCATTGGCCGCACTGGCGCGGCACAACATCGAGC
Organism: Pseudoxanthomonas sp.; assembly: GCA_031408455.1. Lineage (GTDB taxonomy): Bacteria > Pseudomonadota > Gammaproteobacteria > Xanthomonadales > Xanthomonadaceae > JANNWF01. The sequence continues at coordinate 8,165 of JANNWF010000565.1, forward strand.
TCACCGTAGTCCAGGAGGAGCGCCTGATTACCAAGGAAAATGACGCGCGCCAAGCCTCGTTGCGAGCCACCGAAGTGGCGCGCCGAAGCCGCGCCTTGGCTGGCGTCGACCTGTTCCGCTCGCTGTCCGAAAGCGAGCGCGAGGCATTGGCGGCCAACATGGTCAGCGCACCGTTTGTCAGCGGCGACACCATTACCCGCCAAGGCGCGGTCGCGCATTGGTTGTATCTGGTGGTGGAAGGCGAAGTGGAAATCTGGTCAGAACACGACGGCATCAAAACCCGCGTGGCGACTTTGGGCGCAGGCAACGTATTCGGCGAAATGGGTCTGATGACAGGCGAGCCACGCCGCGCCAGCGTGGTCGCTCGTACCGACGCGCAGTGCCTGCGCTTGGACAAAGCCGGCTTCGAAGCGGTACTGCGCGCCCGCCCCGACATCGCCGGCGAAGTGTCCCGCGTCATCAGCGAACGCATGGGTGGACTGACCACCGCTCAGGAGAAGGCCGCCAACAATGGCGGTGTACCGCAGGAAGATGCAATCAGCGCGAAGATTCGGAGATTTTTTGGGTTGGAGTGAGGGGGGGCTTCGTTTTTCCGGCGTGGGCCGGAATCCAGGTTTGATTCGTCGTTCCGGCGTGGGCCGGAATCCAGCTCTTGCTTCTCTCGCCATGCGAGGGCTCGCCGCGAGGTTTCGTCCGCCTCGGCGGCGGCCGAGTCACTTTTCTTTGCTTCGCCAAAGAAAAGTAACCAAAAGAAAGGCGACCCGAGCATCGCGCGGCTACGCCGTTCCCTGCGCTGCTCGCCAGTCTCGGGCCGGCGCAAACTCGCACATCCATGTGCTCGAACATTCGCGCCTTTCCCCCGAGCCCGGCTGCGCTGCTCGGCGCGATGACGGGATTCAAGGTCAACAGCAAAGGCAACAGCAACAGCAACAGCAACAGCAGATGCCGCGGTCACGGTCGCCGTCGCCGTCGCCGTCGCCGTCGCAGCAACAGCAACAG
>JANNWF010000566.1:0-4840 GCA_031408455.1 Pseudoxanthomonas sp.
CCGATGAGCCACAGTTCGATCTGATGCCGGCCACCGAGAAGGCCATCGCTTGGCTTGGCACGTTAGCTGAGCGCAGCTTTGTCGGCACCGAATCGCGTCTGTTGATCTTGTTCGAGCTGCTGCGGCAGATGAGTGATGGCAGCGAGTCCGACCCGGGCAAGCGCGTTGCCGAACTGCAGCGCAAGCGTGATGAAATTGATACCGAAATACGCCGCGTGCTGGCCGGCGATCTGCCCTTGCTTGACGATACCGCGCTGAAGGATCGATTCCAGCAGTTCACCCAATTGGCGCGCGAACTGCTCGGGGACTTTCGGGAGGTCGAGCACAATTTCCGCCGGCTGGATCGGCGGGTGCGTGAGCGCATCGCGCTGTGGGAGGGCAGCAAGGGCGCGCTGCTGGAGGAGATCATGGGCGAGCGCGATGCGATTGCTGGCTCCGACCAAGGCCGCAGCTTCCGCGCATTTTGGGATTTCCTGATGTCCAGTCGGCGGCAGGAGGAGCTCGGCACCCTGCTCGCCCACGTGCTGGAACTGCCGCCGGTGCTCGAGCTCAAGCCCGACCCGCGCACCCGTCGGGTTCACTACGATTGGCTGGAGGCCGGCGAGCACACTCAGCGCACAGTGGCGCAGCTGTCGCAGCAGCTGCGGCGCTTTCTGGATGACCAGGCTTGGCTCGAGAACCGCCGGATCATGGACAGTCTGCACGGCATCGAAGCGCGCGCACTGGCGGTGCGCGACTGCCCGCCAGTCGGCGCGTTCGGCGCCATTGCTGAAGCTAGCGCCGACATCGAATTGCCGATGGAACGGCCGCTGTTTGCACCCTCATTGAAGGCAGTGCTTAGCGACCTGAGGCCGGAATTCAGTGAGGAAGATGTTGATCCGGCGGCACTGTTTGGTCACGCAGCGGTCGACCCTGCCCGGCTGGCGCAGCACATCCGCCAAGCGCTGCAGACGCGCGGTCAAGTAAGTCTCAGCGAACTTACCCAACAGCAGCCGTTGCAGCATGGGCTGGCCGAGCTGGTGGCTTACCTGCAGCTCGGTAGCGAATCGTTCAACGCGGTAGTCGACGAGTCGGTGACCGACAGCATCGTTTGGCAAACTCTGCGTGAAGATGGAACATCGGCTAACCGACGTGCGCGGTTACCGCGGGTGATCTTTGTTCGGTGAGCGATGCATGACCCACGAGTTCTCCGAGCGATTTCGATGAATGCCGACTCTCACGTCCATCTCGCTGCCTCAGCGCTCAACTGCTTGGCGCGCGTCTGCTTGCCGCCCGTCATCCCGGCGAAAGCCGGGATCCAGCTTTTTGGGGGTAACCGACCAGACACTAAACGCTGGATTCCGGCGTTCGCCGGAATGACGATTCCTGTGAGGTTGTCCACTGGAAAGTGCCATTGAACTCAGATTCCGAATCCATCACATCCGCAACGCCCGACCCCGCCGGTGCCGAGCTATCGACACTGCTAATCACGCTACTCAAGGGCGTGCTCTACCGCGAAGGCACGGAGAGGCTGTGGAGCGCATTGCTCAGCCTGCAGGCACGGGTGCGCGATTACGTCGGTGTGCTCGGACTAGAGCTGGTGCTGGATGAAGCCGAGGGTCACGCTTTTCTGAAGAGCAAGCCCGAGCCGGCTATTGACGATCCGGCACCGCGCACGCCGCGGCTGATTGCGCGCCGACCGCTGTCGTTTCCGGTCAGCCTGCTGCTGGCGCTGTTGCGGCGCAAGCTGGCCGAGTTCGACGCCGGCGGCAGTGATACGCGGCTGGTGCTAGCCCGCGAAGAGATCGTCGACTTGCTGCGGCTGTTCCTGCCCGAGACCAGCAACGAGTCAAGACTCATCGATCAAATCGAGACCCACATCAACAAGTTGATCGAACTCGGCTTCCTGCGCCGCCTAAAATCCGGCAGTGGACCAGCAAGTTTCGAGGTCCGTCGCATCCTCAAGGCCTTTGTCGATGCCCAATGGCTGACCGATTTTGACCAGCGGCTGGCTGCTTACCAGGCACTCGGCGGCGCGTCGGACAGCGCAGCGGAACCCGATGATGCGTGACGCGCAAAGCCTTGGTCTCGACTTCGTCGCTGACGACACCCGCTCGGGGTTTCGTCTACAGCGGCTGGAGGTATTCAATTGGGGAACGTTTGATGCTCGCGTGTGGGTGCTGCAGTTAGACGGCCACAACGGGCTATTGACCGGCGACATCGGCTCCGGCAAATCGACCCTGGTCGACGCGGTCACCACGCTATTGGTGCCGGCGCATCGGATCGCCTACAACAAAGCCGCCGGCGCCGACAGCCGCGAGCGCTCGTTGCGCTCTTATGTGCTCGGCCACTATAAGTCCGAGCGCAATGAGGTCACTGGCGCCGCCAAGCCGGTCGCGCTGCGCGATCACAACAGCTATTCGGTGATCCTTGGCGTGTTCCACAACGCTGGGTACGACCAGACCATCACCTTGGCGCAGGTGTTCTGGATTAAGGACGCACAAAGTCAGCCGGCACGCATGTTCGTCTGCGCCGAACGCGCGCTCAGCATCGCCAGCGACTTCGCCCAGTTCGGCAGCGAGATCGGCCAGCTGCGCAAGCGCCTGCGCGCCGGTGGGGCCGAGATCGAAGACAGTTTTCCGAAATACGGTGCGTGGTTCCGACGCCGCTTCGGCATCGATAACGAACAGGCATTGGAGCTGTTTCTACAGACAGTGTCGATGAAATCGGTCGGCAACCTGACCGACTTCGTCCGCGGCCACATGCTGGAGCCGTTCGACGTCGCGCCCCGAATCATTGCCTTGATAAGCCATTTCGACGATCTCAACCGCGCCCACGAAGCGGTGCTCAAGGCCAAGCGGCAGGTCGAGATGCTGACGCCGCTGGTAGCGGACTGCGCGCGGCAGGGTGCGCACCGGTTTGAACTTGAGTCACTGCGCGCTTGCCGCGAGGCGCTCAAGGCCCATTTCGCCAGCCTCAAGCTGGCCCTGCTGGAGCGCCGGCTGGCTCTGCTGTCGGAAGAGCACGCGCGGCTGATGCAGCAGAAGGCGCGACAGCGGGAGCAGCGCGATCACGAACGCGTCGAGGTGGATCGCCTGAAGCGGGCGGTGGCCGAACACGGCGGCGACCGGCTTGAGCAGCTCGGCCTCCAGATTCGCGAGCACGAGCGGGAGCGCGACCGTCGCCAGCTGCGCGCACGCCGCCACACCGAGTTGCTCGCCGTCATCGACGAGACGCCAGTCAGCGATGAGGCCGGCTTTAGCGCACAGCGCCAACAGTTGGGCCTGCGCCGCGAACTGCTCAGCCACCAGGAAACCGAGCTGCAAAATCAGGCCACCGAGTGGGGTATGAACCTGCGCGAAGGGCGTCGCGAACATGCGCTGCTTGCAGCCGAAATCACCAGCCTCAAGGCGCGCCGCAGCAACATCCCGGCCGCGCAAATTGCGATGCGCAGCGCGCTCTGCAAGGCGCTCGAACTGAATGCGGACGACATGCCCTTCGCCGGCGAGCTGATCCAGGTGCGTGAGGAATCTCGCGACTGGGAAGGCGCCATCGAACGCGTGCTGCATAACTTCGGTCTGTCGCTGCTGGTGCCCGACAGCCACTACGCACAGGTCGCCGCCTGGGTCGAACGCACCCATCTGGCGGGTCGTCTGGTCTACTTTCGTATCCGTTCCGGCCGACGCTCCGCGCTGCCCGAATTGCATCGCGATTCGCTGGTGCGGCGGCTGGCGATCAAGCCGGATTCAAGCTTCTACGATTGGCTGGAGCGCGAGGTAGCCACCCGCTTCGACTACGCCTGCTGCGAGACGCCGGAGCAGTTCCGCCGCGAGACCCGCGCATTGACGCGCCACGGCCAACTCAAGACACCCGGCGAGCGCCACGAGAAGGACGACCGCCACCGGCTGGATGATCGTAGCCGCTACGTGCTCGGCTGGAGCAATGCCGCCAAGGTGGCCACGCTAGAATCGACCCAACGCGGTTTGGAGGCGCGACTGGCGACGATTGCGGCCAGCATCGCCGGCGCGCAAGCCAGCCAGACGCGGCTGCGTCAGCAGCTAGAGGCGCTGGCTGCCCTGCACGAGATCAACGAATTTCGCGAGCTGGACTGGCAGGACTGCGCCGCCATCGTCGCCCGCCTGCAGGACGAGAAGGCACAGCTGGAAGCCACCAGCGACGTGTTCCGTGAACTCAGCTCGCGCCTAGCTGCCGCGCAAGCGACCCTGGCCAGCATCGAGTCGGCGATCTCCGCGCTTGATCGTGAACTGGGCAGCGTCGAGGCCAAGCGCGACGCCGCCGAATTACAGAAACGTGACTCACTGTCCTTGGCCGAGGATATCGCCGACCACTTGCGCCAGCGGATTGAGGCCCTACGCACGGAAGTGCTCGGCGAGCACCAGCTATCGGTCGAATCCTGTGACAACCGCGAGCGCGAACTGCGCGATGCGGTGCAGACGCGAATGGATGCCGAAGCACGCGCGTTAACCCGGCTCGCTGAGCGCATCATCAAGGCGATGGCGGCGTTCAAGGACGCCTTCAAGCTGGAAACCGCTGAGTTCGACGCCAGCATCGAAGCGGCTTCGGAATATCAGAATTTGCTGGACCAGCTGGGTCGTGACGACCTGCCGCGTTTTGAGGCGCGTTTCAAAGAGCTGCTCAACGAGAACACCATCCGCGAGATCGCCAATTTCCACTCGCAGCTTAACCGCGAGCGCGAAACGATCCGGGAGCGCATCAGTCGAATCAACGAGTCGCTCACTCAGATCGACTACAACCCCGGCCGCTACATCGTGCTCGAAGCCCAGCTCAGCCCAGACGCCGAGATCCGCGACTTTCAGGCTGAGCTGCGCGCCTGCACCGA
>JANNWF010000567.1:0-5060 GCA_031408455.1 Pseudoxanthomonas sp.
ACTGGCGGTGCAGCAGGCGGTCGCCGCCGAGCGCGACGCCGAAGAAGGCCTTGTGCTTTCGCTCAAGGTGGCGGTGGCGCAAGGCTAGCTCGCTTGTGCATTTCTTGGCGGCGTGCGCCGACGTTGGGAGATGGTGGTGTCGGGTGCGCCGTTGCTGGATGCGGGCGACGCCGCTGGCAAGTGCACGCCCGGCTGGGTCGTGCTGTCGCCATGGGTGTGGCAGCTGATTGCTGCCGATGCCACCGCCGAACCTGCCAGCGGCGGCGTCATGCGCCTGCTTCAAGTCAATCGCCAACCCGTCCTCGTGCCTTTGCCGGCGCCATCGCTGAGTGCAGCGGCAGCGCAGGCGGCGTGGACCTTCGTGCCTTACGCGATCCGCGCCCGTCTTGGTTCTGGCCAAGGCGACTGGCTGGCCGAACTGCGCAAGATCACCGTTATCTTCGTGACGCTGCCCGGCCACACCAGCGAAGGCAGTCTGCTGCACACCCAGGAACTGATGGTCCGCATGCAGCAACTGATCTACCGCGTGGAGGGCAGCGTCAACAAGATCAGCGTGGACGACAAGGGCCTATCGCTGGTGGCAGTGCTGGGCATGCCACCGCTGTCGCACGAAGACGATCCGCGGCGAGGTCTGCTGCTGGCTTTGGAAATGCACGAATTGATGCTGCGCATGGCGTTGACGCCTTCCATCGGCGTGACCACCGGTCGCGCCTTCTGCGGCGTCATCGGCAATGTCCGGCGTCGCGAATACACCATGATCGGCGACATCGTGAACCTGTCGGCGCGGCTGATGGTGGCCAGTGCCGGTGAGGTGTTGTGCGACCAAGCGACCCGCGATGGCGCGCTCGATCACTTCGAGTTCGAACCAACGGCTCCACTCGCGCTGAAGGGCAAAGCGGCGCCGGTATTGGTGTACCGCCCGGCCCGCCGGTCAACCCGCAGGCTTCAGGCCAGCAACCGCTTTGTGGGCCGCGCTGCCGAATGTGCCGTGTTCGAAGAAGCGCTGCAGCGGCTGGTTGATGGCGAATCAGCGGCTTACCTGATCGAGGCTGAGCCCGGCATCGGCAAGTCACGCCTGCTCGGCGAAGTGCATGCGCTGGCGGCCGAACGTGGCCTGCGCAGACTGCAAGGCGAAGCCGATAGCATCGACCGCGAGTCGGCCTACGTGGCCTGGCGTGGACTGCTGGCGGATCTACTGGGTCTGGAAGGCGTGACCGCCGGCGGCGTGTTGACGCCTGCCGGCCTCGCACGGCTGGACGAACTTCCCAGTCGGCACGAACGCGCGCCACTGCTCAACGCCATCCTGCCGTTGGGGATTGCCGAGACCGACCTTACCCGTGCGCTGGAAGGTGAAGCGCGCGCGGCGGCGCTGCGTGATCTCATGGTTGAGCTGCTGGCGGACGAGACGCCGCTGGTGATCCTGATCGACGACGCGCAGTGGCTGGATTCCGCGTCATGGGCGCTGTTGATGGCGGTGGTGCGCGGTGTCGCACCGCTGCTGCTGATCGGTGCCACCCGACCGGTCTCCGAAACGGAACGCACGCCGGAACTACGCGAATTGCTGCGGCGAGCGGATACCCGGCAGCTACGGCTGGAAGGACTTGCTGAGGGTGAAACTGCCGAACTGATCCACGCCAGGTTGGAGGTCGACCACGTATCCGAAGCGCTGGTGCGCTTTGTTGCCGACCGCACCCAGGGCAACGCGTTCTTCGTCGAACAACTGCTGCCGGCGCTGCGCGACGCAGACTTGATCGAGATAGACGACCGCCGCTGCGCGATTCGGGCGGGCGTGGATCTGGCCAGCGAGGCCAATCTGCCGGACACCGTCGAGGGCGCCATCACCCAACGCATCGACCATCTGGACCCGACCGAACAACTGTCGTTGAAGGTGGCCAGCGTGGTCGGTCGGGCCTTCGGCGTCAGCGTGATCAACGCGATCTTTCCCATTGAGCATTTGCGCGGACAGCTGCGTCCCTACTTGGACGCGCTGGCGCGGCACGGACTCACCAGCTTGGACGGCACGGCGGACGACGACGGCTACCTGTTCCGCCAGATCCTCACCCAGGAGGTCGCCTATAACCTGATGCTGCTCTCGCAACGGCAGGCGCTACACCTTGCCGTGGCCGACTGGTACGAGGCCAGCTTTGCGGACTGCTCGCCGTTCTATGCGGTGATCGCCCATCACCTAGTGCAGGCAGGGTCGGCCGCGCGCGCCATCGACTATCTGGTCCGAGCCGGCGATCAAGCGCTGGAACGATTTGCCTGCGTCGAGGCTGCAAGCCTGTTCGGCGAAGCGATAAGTCTGGCCGCCGCTCGTCCGGAAATCGCCGACGCCCAGGGCACCACGCACTGTCATCTGCAATTGGGCCACGCCAACTACCTGCTCGGTCGACTACAAGAGGGCACTGCCGAGCTGCGTCGCGGCCTGGCCTTGACTGGCAGCGCCGTGCCGGACGCGCCGGTGGGCAAGCTTTGGGGTGTGCTGCGCGGGTACGCAGAACAGCGGTTCTGGCGACGTTTTCCTGACCGTCTGCCGGCGACGACGCCTGAGCAAAGGCAGGTTTTGAGTGCACGCGCGCACGCCTATCGCGACCTGTGCATGTGCCACTACATCCGCAGCGAAATCCTCGATTTGCTGTACTGCGGATTGCACAGTCTCAACTGCGCCGAGCGGCTGGGCTCCTCGCCCCAGCTGGCTGAAGCCTTGGCCATCATGAGCTTCATCGCCAGCGCGGCGGGCCGCAAGCAGATGGCCGCGGAATGCTGCCGGCGGGCCAATGCGCTGCTGCCGCAAATGCGCGACCCGGCGCGGCGCGCCAACATGCTGATAGGGCTGGCGGTCTACAGCAGCACGCTGTGCGCGTGGGAAGAAGTCATCACGCTGGGCGAGGAAGCGGCGCAGCTGGCGCTGTCGATCAGCAATTGGCGGCTGCTGCAAAACGGCCTGTATGCGGTGGCGCGGGCGGCGAGTCGGCTGGGTCGCTTGCGGCTCAGCCAGCAAACGTACGAGCGCCTTGAGCAGTTGGGGCGCCGAGTCGACAACGGCCAAGCGACGGCCTGGGGCCTCACTGGCTTGCTGCAATCGCAGTTGGCGTCACAGCAAGCGTGCTGGGAGCAACGCATGGGCGTGGTGCGCGCGCTGCTGCTGACCGAGGCCGGGCGCGGTCATCTGTCGGGCACCGATGTTGCGTTCTGTGCCGGTGCCATCGCGCTGACGCTGCAGCGGCTGGGTCGGCTCGACGAAGCGGAGCAGGAGGCCTACAAGACCGGCGACATCATTCTGGCCACCGACGCGGTGGCCACTCACATGCTTGATCCGCTGGCCTGGGCTTCTGATGTCCACCTGGCGCGCTGGAAACAGCTCGGTGATCCTGACGGGCAGCGTCGGAGACGGCTTCGCCAACTCGGGTCAGTGCTGCAGCGATTCTCCCGCAAGTACGCCTTCGCGCCGCCGATCGCGCTGCGCATCCGGGGTGAGCGCCGCTGCATGGAAGGACGCGCGGGCAATGGGCTGGCCGATCTGCGAGCGGCGCTGGCCGACGCAGTGGCAAAGGACATGAACTGCGAAGTGGCGCGCTGCCAGCACGCGCTGGGCGAGCATCTGGCACCTGACTCCGCAGCGCGCGCAGAAGCGCTGGCGCAGGCGCGGGCGCGCTATCTGCATCTGGACATGCGCGCCGATCTCGCCCGGCTCGAGCAGCTCCTTTAAGCGTATCGACCGAGGCCTGCGGGAAGCGCTCTCGCAACGATGAAAGTCAATCCGGGACGCTTGGAACACGGGACTCAATCCGCAGCTGGCTCGACCGGCACAATGGTCGCTTGCCAGGTGACCACCTGCCATCGGCCCTCGCGACGCACAAACATGCCACTGTTGCGGTAGTGCGATTGGCTACCGTCCGCGGCGTGGCGGGTAAGTCGAAAAGTCAGCGCGGCGGCGTCGCCGAATTGGCGCACGAGGATGTCGTCGGCGCTGTAGCTTTCCTTCGGTTCGGCAGGCGAATCCGCCTTGGCCGGAGGTTCTTTGAAGCCCTGCATGATGTCGGCCTTGCGATTCACCTTGCCGGCCGAGCTGGTGTAGACGAGATCCGCAGCCCACAGCCGATCATGTGCCGAGGCTTGATCGACGTTGGCGAGAAAGTCTTGCAAGAGAGTGGTGATCTCGGTCGTGGTTTGCTCCGGCGTCGCCGGCCTGTCGTCTGCCAACGCGTCTGATGCGGGCAATAGCAGGCCAATCAGAACCGGCAATGCGACCAGCCATTGCAGCCACGAACGGGACGGAGACATGCGGGCGATTCCTGCGGTGGGCGAAGTGGGCAGCTTACGTGGGTGGATCGACTCAGGCGTATCGGCGGATATAGCGAGACCGCGACGGTTCGATTGCGTCTGGCCGCGCAATGCCGTGCGGCAATTACGCCCTTCTGGCGCTTACACGGCCTGCCAGTTTCACCGCATACACGCCGTCCAGCACGCGCTCGGTGCTGAAGCCCGCCTTGCCCAAGCGCTTTGCCACTTCGCCCGGTACATCGCGGCCGCTGGTTTTTTTGTTGGGCGTGCCGGTGTAATGAAACAGGCGGCCTTGCGGCCGCAACACGCGCGCGAGTTGATCGTAGAACGTCTGCGAATACAGCTCGCCAGCAATCCCGAAACGCGGCGGGTCGTGTAACGCGGCATCGAAGGACTGATCGGGGAGGGTGGTGATGGCTTGAGCGACATCGCCTTGCGCGAGATGCAGGCGTCCAGCCGCCTCTATGCTGTCGGGATCTGGCGACCACGGATTGTGCTGGCGCAACCAGAATACGTCAGGATTTTTCTCATAACTTTGCACGCGTGCCGCGCCTTCGGCGAGGCACCAAGCCGCGAAGTAACCCAGGCCGCCGCAGGTATCCAGCACCTGCTTGCCGCGCGGCTGCACCAGCGCCACTTTGGTCTTCGCGTCTGCATACGGACACACCTGCGCCGTCGGCAACATCTTGATGCCATCGATTTCAAACGTCGGCGGTCCCCATGCGGTTGGCACCAGTTTTATCAGCGACCCCGCAAAGCGCTGCAGCGGTGCGAAT
>JANNWF010000568.1:0-2145 GCA_031408455.1 Pseudoxanthomonas sp.
GGCTGTTTTCCAAGGAGCCAGACCCCGATAAAATTACCAACGACATGGTATTTGAGGCCGCAAAGCCTGAAGTCGATCCGGTGCTTGCAAGAATGGAATGGGTTCGCAAAGAAAGGGCGGCGGAGGTATCGCTTAAGGCGCGCGCCGAAGCGGCTGTTATCGCACACCGCATGAGCAATCCAGCAGACGAAGCGGTGCGTGAAAGCATGGAGCGCGAAAAGCTCAACTGGCCGTTTTATCCAAGACCGCTTACCCCCGCCGCCGCTGGTGAACGCCCACTTGCGCCTGAGCCAATAATCTTTTCCCCTGAGCGCAAGGGCGGATTTATCGGTATATTTGAAGGCAAAAGAGAGGGCGGGACAGGTCTTTCTGGAACCGGGACTTTCATCAACGATAATGGCATTGAATCAGGCACGTTCAAAAATGGCGAATTGGAAGGCAAGGGTCAGGAAGTAACAGCGGACGGAACATGGCGCGGCGGCAATTTTGATGCTGGCGAGCTGGAAGGAGAGGGGTTTGAAGTCCGCGAAGAGGGCGACAGGATTGCGATTAGCGAGGCGACGTTCAAGGACGACAAGCCCGATGGCACCGTCTACACCGCCTATGACGACGGAACGGCGCGCAAGGACATCTGGTATCGCGGGCAGCGGGCAGCACAAGGCGCACTCGCCGCGGCGGGAACGGAGCCAGCCTTGCCTGATTACAAGACGCCCGAGCAGATTAAGGCACTTCGCTTAGCGGCGTTTGAATACCTGTTGCAAGCGGGCAAGGCAGAGGAACTTTACGCGCAGGGTGATCAATTGTTCGCCCAAGGGGCTGTTGCAGAAGGCAGACGTGCGTTCGACGCGATCGTTTCACGATTCCCGGCAAACCCGCTTGCAGCGACCACGATCGCCCGGCTGGCACGGCAGGATGCCAATGAACGTGCCGATGCGCAAGCTGAAGCTGACCGTGCCGAAACCGCACGGCAGGCCGAAGCCGCACGGCAGGCGCAGCTGGCGCAGATACTCTATCAACAGCAACTTGCAGCCCAACAGCAGCTCGCGGCTCAACAGCAAGCCGCAGAGGCTGCGCGTCAACGCCAAGCCGCTGAGGCAGCACAGCGTCGGCAAGCAGAAAGTGCCGCTTTAAGGAATCTTGTTGGTGCCTTCGGGCAGGCGCTTGCAGGAGGGCGCGGGAATAGTGGCGGTGGTGGTGGATATACTCCCCCCGCGCCGACCTATCAGGCACCGTCGCAACCTGCCTACCGAGCGCCAGCACCGGCTGCGAGTGCGCCATCGCGGCCAGCCCTAGTCCCGGCCCCGGGCTGCATTTCATTGGTCGATACGACGAACAGAAAAATGCCTACCAATTACAGATATGTGTTCGTCAACTCCTGTTCCTACCGTGTGAGGGTCTATTATGGGCCACCGGGTACCAATATCGGTCCCGGTTATGGCAGTTACATGATTGTTGATGCCAACAACTTTCGCGGCGATACTGGAATCAATGGACAAGCGATTATGGCTATTCGTGAATGAAGTTGGCGCTTCGGTGCTTTACGAAGACACATTACATAGCAGCCAATTAGGCTGCGACGACCGCCACATCATCAGCCCCACACCCTACCCCGCGAATGAAAATGGCGTCAGGCCGCGTTCTCGTTCGTTGAAGGTGAGCAGGCGACCTGTCGGTGGTGCGCTGCGTTGTGGGCATTCCGGGCGCGTGCAGGCGGCGCAACCGAGGCCGATTGGCGTCGCCTCCCCCACCCGAAGATCAATGCCCCGCGCGGCGGCGATCGCGGTGGCGAGCGCGCCGTCCAGCCCAAGGCCAATGACAAATTCGGCGCCAACACCGCCGGCGCGTGCGCCCTGCGGCCTGACGGTGCGGGCCAGCGTGAACCAGCGGCTGTCATCCTCCAGCGTGACGAGGTGGCGGGTCAATTGGCCCGGTGTGTTAAATGCATGATGCAATTGCCAAAGCGGACAGCGGCCATCGGTTTCAACCAACGGCGAAGTGCTGGCCCCGGCATAACGTTTGGAGCTTTGCCCTGCCCGGTCGATGCGGATCATGAAGAAGGGCAGGCCCCGTGCACCAACTCTTTGCAAGGTGGTCAGCCGGTGGGCAATCTGTTCAAACCCCGCGCCAAACCGGCGTTGGAGCAAC
>JANNWF010000569.1:0-2876 GCA_031408455.1 Pseudoxanthomonas sp.
TTAGTTGGCCCGCTCAAACACGGCAATCGACTCCACATGCGCGGTGTGCGGAAACATGTCCATCGCCCCCGCTGCAACTAGACTGAAGCCATGCTCGCGGACCAACAAGGCGGCGTCGCGGGCCAGCGAACCTGGGTGGCAGGAGACATAAACGATGCGCCGCACGCCGCGCGTCGGTAGCTGCGCAATGACGGCATCGGCCCCAGTGCGCGGTGGATCCAGCAGGATCAAGTCAAATTTCTCAGCTAGCCAAGATTCGCCGGCCAAGGGTTTGGCGAGGTCAGCCGCAAAAAACTTAGCGTTCTCGATGCCGTTACGACTGGCGTTGTCACGCGCGCGTTGGACCAAGCCAGCATCCCCTTCCACTCCAACAACTTCGCGCGCGCGGCGCGCCAGCGGCAGGGTGAAATTGCCGAGTCCACAAAACAAATCCAACACGCGGTCGGTCAGTTGCGGATCCAACAAGGCCAAGGCTTGCGCGATCATTTGCTGATTGAGTTCGGCATTGATCTGGACAAAATCGAGCGGCCGAAAGTCGAGGCTGACATTCGCTGCTGGGATCGCAAACCGCAGCGCCAATGACTCCGGCCAGAGCACTTGTAGCGAATCGACGCCGCCGGGCTGCAGCACGATGCCGAGGCCATGCAGCTTGCCGAACGCCACCAAGGCAGCTTGGTCGGCTTCTCCAAGTGGATCGAGATTGCGAAACACCAAGGCGGTGCTGTCGTCGCCCGCGGCTACTTCGATCTGGGCGATGCGCTCGCGTGCGGCCAAGCCTTCAATCAGGCGAGCCAAGTCACCCAAGCGCTCGCCCACTTGCGGCACCAGCACGGCACAGGAATCGATGTCGGCGATAAACCGCGGATCGGCCATCTCGCGAAACCCAACCAGTACTCGCTCTTTGGCGCGCACGTACTTGACGCCCAAGCGGGCCTTGCGCCGATAGCCCCAGATCGAAGCCGTCAACGGCGGCAACACGCGCTGCGGGCTTAGTTGGCCGATGCGCTCAAGGTTCTCAAGCAACACCCGTTCTTTGGCCGCAATCTGCGCCGTCGGCGCGAGATGTTGCAGCGCGCAGCCGCCACAACGGCCGAAATGCGGGCAGCCCGGCTCAACCCGCTCAGGCGAGGCGCGCAGCACTTCCAACAGTTCAGCTTGGTCAAAGCTGCGCTTGCGCTGCTTCATCTGCGCGCGCACGCGCTCACCGGCTAGTGCGCCGCTGACGAATACGGCCTTGCCGTCAATGCGACCGACGCCGCGACCGTCATGGCTGAGGTCGACAATTTCTAGCTCGATTGAGGTGCTCACACGTCGCCGCAGTGTTGAAGGGCCGCGGATTGTCGCAAATACCAATGAAAATCGGGCAGCCGCCGCGTAGAACTCAACGCATTGACGTGGGTGTGATCGCTCGCGAACGTTGCCTGGTGATCACGTAAATCGTTGCGGGCGGCATATTCCACAAGGTCATGCTGGCGCGGCGCGCCTTCAGGTGGAGGGCGGCAAGTACCTCCTTGTTGACCGGGCAAGTGGGCCCATAGGTGAACTGGATCAGCCGCCCCTCCGGCGCCAACAGCGCAAATGCAGCCTCGACGATGCCGCGCTGAGTTGCCTTACTCATCGACAACAAGCCCAAGCCCGAAAGCACCGCATCGGCCAATCCGCCTGCAGTAAAACCACAGCGCTCAGCAATGCTGGGCAGTTGCATCGCGTCGCCACAAACCACGTGGGCCAGCGGGAAGCGCTCGTGCAGGTGGTGGTGAAGATCCTCGTTTAACTCCAGCACCAGCATGTCGTGCGGTGCGATGCCGTGATCGATCAAGGCTTGGGTAAACACGCCGGTGCCACCGCCCAACTCGACCACACGGCGCGCGCCCTCGGGCAGTTCGGCAATCATTTGCCGCGCCAACTGTTGACTGGATGGCGATATGGCAGCCACCGCCAGCGGGTTCTTCAGCCATTGGCGAAAGAACCGCCACTGATCGGGAGTCGGCTTCAGCGGGTGAGGTTGTTTGGGTCGGTTATGCACTAGGGCTCGCCAGCGGCATTCGGCAACGGTCGTCATGAACAAGTGGGTCGGGGACAGCATTGCCCGTCACCATGAAAGCGTCAATACGGGAATCGCGCCGCCGCGCGTGTCCAAGCTCAATTCCCCTCAGGTTTTTGCCCGTCATTCCGGCGTAGGCCGGAATCCAAGCTGTGGGCTCTGCGGCAAGTCCATGGATTCCGGCTTTCGCCGGAAAGACGTTGAGTCGGTGGCTGGCCTGACGCGGCGGCACCTTGGCTAAGCACGCAACTCCCAGCAGCGATGGATTTTCGGGTTGCGCGCAAAATCGGGTGGCAAGCGGCGGCTACTGGTCTCTTCCCAGTCGACTCCCGCCAAGGACTCCTCATCCAACCGAAACTTGCGCGAGTTGGTGGAGAACATCAAGGTGCCACCGGCACGCAGCCGCGCCATGCATGCTTGCAACAAGTCGATGTGGTCGCGCTGGATATCAAAGTCGCCAGCCCGCGCCGAGTTTGAAAACGTCGGCGGATCACAAAAAATCACATCGAAGCGCGCGCGCTCGGCTTGCAGCCACGCGATCACATCGGCCTGCACCAAGCGATGCTCTATGCCCGTAAAGCCGTTGGCGGCGAGATTACGCCCCGCCCATTGCAGATACGTCGCCGACAGATCGACGCTGGTGGTGCTGCGCGCGCCACCGGCCGCCGCATACGCGCTCGCCGCGCCGGTGTAGCAAAACAGGTTCAACACATCGCGCGCCGCGCTGAGCTCACGTAAGCGCAATCGACTGGGCCGATGGTCCAAGAACAAACCCGTATCCAGATAGTCAAACAGGTTGACCTCGAACAGCAGACCGGCTTCCTGCACGACC
>JANNWF010000570.1:0-1937 GCA_031408455.1 Pseudoxanthomonas sp.
GGAACAGTGCCAGGGTGCTGCCTGCGACGATGTAGACAAACTTGCCATCGGGCTTGAAGCCTTGTGCTTTCAAACCCAGTGACTGCTCGTAGAAGGTGCGCGCACGTTGCATGTCTTTCACCGGCAGCAGGGTGGTCACAGAGGAATCGGTCAGCATGATTGGCCCTTTCACGCAAATCCGGCCTCGTCCCGACCATCGGCGAGCACCAGGCCGTCGGGCCGGTTCTCTACTCTAGGTCTGTGGTGTCGACGGCGCCACGTCCGACTCACGCCAGGCAGCGTGGCAAGGGTACGGACTGGCGGCGCTACAACCGGTCATTGATGCAGCCGTCTTGGCTGCGGACCCTTTGAGCACGCGCGCGGGGTGCCGCAATCAGGCCTTGCGCACGTGCTTGGTCGCCATGGCGAAGTTCGGCAGCTCCTGCGCCTACCCAACCTAGGCGCGCAGGTCTATTGACCTTCGTGGGCACCGGCTCGCCGCCATCTGTAAGTTTCGGTTCAGGTAGCAGCGTGATGCTGCACTGCACCATGGACACACCGACATCGGCACGCGGCCTTCAACTCGACCTCGAGGACATCCTCGGGAGCCTGAACTACGCGAGGAAACAGCAGGACCTGGGCCGCCTCGCGTTCCTCACGTACTGGGAAGTGCGGCGCTGGGCACGGGCCGCGCGCCTCCACTCGTTGGCAGAGCGTGCAGGGGCGGTCATCACCGATCACCCTCACGTCTCACGTGAGGCGCTGCTGGCGGTGGTCGACGAAATCATCTGCGACCTGGAGCAAGTGCACCGCACGCTCCACTAGCGGCGGCGCTGCCGCCCGAGCAAGCGATGCCGCCCCGCTGCACGAGCGAGGTCTTGGCAACGCTGCCAAAGCCCACCCGACTGCTATTTGTCTGTAGCTACGAATAAAAGTCTTTTGAGGCGCAGGCGTAGCTACAATCAAACATGTCGACCTGGGACGAGCCAAAGCGTCTTCGCAACATCAGCACCCACGGGCTGGATTTTGTCGGGTGCGAATGCGTTTTTGATGGACCGGTTGTCACTTGGGAAGATGCCCGCGAAGCCTACGGTGAGCAACGAATCAACTTGCTTGGCTGGCTCGAAGGCATCGTCGTGCACATGACCTACACAGAGCGAGGCGATGAGCCGCACATCATCAGTCTTCGCAAGGCAGAGAAGCATGAAATCCGCCGCTACGCGAAAGCAACCACCGGCTACTCCCGCTGACTGGGAGGCACTCATCGCCGCCGCTCCGGGCAAGGATCGGGCGCCCACGGCTGTGGAAGAGAAGAAGATGGCAAACGCCGTTGTGGTCGCGGGCGGCGGCTATGCCGCTGTTCGTGCCGCGCGACAGCGGGGCGAACGAGGCCCGCAGGTGGCGCCGACCAAGCAACTCGTCAGCGTGCGCTACAGCCCAGAAGTGCTGCAGTACTTCAAGGCCACGGGCACCGGCTGGCAAACGCGCATGAACGAGGCACTGCTTGAATGGGTCAGCAAGCGCTCGGCTCGCAACCGAAGCGTCTAACGGTTCCGCTCGACCGGACGCCGCTGCCGCGCGGGAGTCTGGCTGCTGGCAGTCAAGAACGCAGTGAAGCCGGGCCACCTGGCCGCCCGGCGACAATCCCGCCCAAGGGAAAGTTCCCGGCTGCAAGTCGCCCCCGCTGGCGCGCAGTCCGCGAAAATGCAGTCATGAAAATCGGTGTTCAGCGCTGGATCGACCGTTGGGTCGGTAGCGCGCTTTGTTTTGTCGTGTCTCGCTTCGACGCCGTGCTGCGCCGCTTTCAGCCCGCTGCCACCGCGCTGCCGGCGCCGCGTGCCATCGTGGTGATCCTGCTGTCCGAGATGGGCAGCCTGGTGCTGGCGCACGACATGTTCACGCGGCTGCGCAAGCGCTACCCCGACGCTCCGCTGCACGCGATGGTGTTCCGCAAGAAC
>JANNWF010000571.1:0-4540 GCA_031408455.1 Pseudoxanthomonas sp.
TTCATCGCGGATCGCTATCTGGGCTATCGCGCGTCGATCATGCTCGGCGGCACCTTGATGGCCGGCGGTTTGTTTTTATTGTTGATCCCCGACTTGCGCTGGTTCCTGTTGGGCCTGGCTTTCATCGTCGTCGGCAACGGCTTGTTCAAGCCGAATATCTCGGTTTTGGTGGGCAAGCTGTATGCGCCGGACGATGTTCGCCGCGATTCCGGATTCACGATTTTCTATATGGGCATCAACGCTGGCGGCGCGCTTGCGCCGCTGATCTGCGGCTCGATTATTGGCGCTTACTTCGGCTACCAATGGGGATTTTTCGCCGCTGGTCTCGGCATGATCGCCGGGCTGATGATGTTCCATTTGCTCCGCGCCCGCTTGGGGCCTATTGGCGCCGCGCCTGTCCCGGCCGAGTCGATGGGTCGTGTTTTCAAGGTCTTGCTCGGTTGCCTGGCGGTGGTGCCGGTGGTTTACCTGATGCTTAGCGAGGCCAAGATCGTCGGCTATCTGTTGCTGCTGATGTTTGCGGTGCTGACGGTGTATTTCATCGGCAGTGGCGTGAAGAGCGGAGATCGGGTGCAACTGCATCGCTACCTGGCGATGCTGCTGCTGTTTCTGGCCAAGATCCTGTTCTGGGGCATGTTCGAACAGGCCGGCTCGTCGCTCAATTTTTTCGCCAAGGACTACGTCGACGCACCGTTCGACTTCACCCTGTTCCAGTCGGCGAATCCCGTCTTCATTCTGCTGATGGCACCGGTGTTTGCCTGGCTGTGGCCGCGGCTGGAAGCACGCGGAATGAATCCGTCAATCCCACGCAAGTTTGCGATTGCACTACTGCTGGTGGCACTCGGGTTCACCACCTTGGTGTTTTCCATCGAGCACTTGCTGGATGACGCCGGCAAATTGGCGTGGACCCTGCTGGCCTTGGTCTACCTGATCAACACCATGGGGGAGTTGTGCCTGTCGCCAATTGGCTTGTCGATGGTCAGCAAACTGGCCGCACCCAAGGACAATGGGCTGGCCATGGGCGCGTGGTTCTTGTGTACGGCTATCGGCAATTTCGCCGCTGGCGCGATCGCTTCGGTCGCTTCCGGTGGCAGCTTGGGCATCGCCCAATACTCGGCGACATACACCCAGATCGCCATCGGCGGCGCGGTGATGGGCTTCGCCTTCCTGCTGTTTGCACCGCTGATCAACAAGTTGATGCACGGCGTGCGGTGATCGCCTGATCGGTGGTCACCTGATCGGCGGCGCGCAGCAAGTTCGCGCGTTGCGCGCGTAAGCATTCACTTTGCTCAGTCCGATCGAGCAAAGCGGCTGCGAAGCATTGCTGCTGGTGCTGGTGTAGAGCCGAGCTTGCTCGGCTGCTTTGTATCCTGACGCCGCCACGAAGAGTCTGCCCAGCGGAGCAAGCTCCGCTCTACAAGAGCGGTTGCGAAGCGCTGCCGTTGCTGGTGTAGAGCCGACCGAGCAAAGCGAAGGGCTACGCGCGAAGCGCGCGAACTTGCTTGGCTGCTTCGTACCCGGCGGGTAGGCAAAGCCGCGCTGCCGAGGCTGCCCCCTCACTGATCCAAACCGCAATGTCGGGTTCGCGTGGCCTTTGTCGTTACCCAAGACAAGCCACCTGCCGGAACCGCCATGAAGCTCGCTCATCGCTGTCTATTCGCCCTAGCCGCCGCCGCCGCCAGCACGCTGGCCTTGGCGCAATCGGTGACCCCGCCAACCGGCGGCATGTATGTCATTCAGAAGCACGCCATCGCCGCGGGCGGTCAGCGCATGAGCGGCGGCACGTATGTGCTTACCGGGACCGTGGCGCAGGCGAGCGCCGGGCCACTTCCGGCTGACGCTGCCGGCGGCACCTACCGCTTGGCAGGTGGCTTCCACACCGCCGCCGCGCTGCCACGCGCCGACGAAGTCTTCCGCAACGGATTCGAGAACTAAGCCATGACCACTAGGAGTATTCCCATGAATCGCAAGACCCTCGTTTTTGCCCTGTTGGCCGCGATCTCAGGCCAAGCCTTCGCGCTTAGCAATACCTTCAGTTATCAAGGCAGTCTGCAAGATGCGGGCGCGCCAGCGACTGGCAGCTATGACCTCCAGTTCACCCTGCAAACGCAGGCGGGTGCCACCGTCGGAACCGCCGTTCTGCGCGACAACGTCGTCGTCAGCCAAGGTGTGTTTACGGTAGAACTGGATTTTGGATCCAGCATCAGCAGCGGCGACTTTCAGCTGCAAATTGGCGTGCGGCCGGGGGCATCGGCGGGTGCGTTCACGACCTTGACTCCAGCGACAAAAATCAATCCAACGCCACAAGCGCAAGTAGCGGGTTTGGCGGCTGAAGCCATCAGCGTCAGCCCCGGCGCGATTGGTGCCACTCAGATCAATTCGACGCAAGTGCAGGCGCGGGTTTCCTCAAGCTGCCCGAGCGGACAGAGCATTCGGGTGGTGAATGCGAATGGCAGCGTGACCTGTGAGTCGTCGAGTTCTGGGCCAATCGGGCCCGCGGGACCGGCTGGGCCTGCTGGTCCAATTGGCCCAGCGGGTGCAATCGGCAACACCGGGCCAACCGGACCCGCAGGCGCCAATGGCAGCATCGGTCCAGCCGGGCCAATGGGAGCTACGGGCACCACTGGCCCAGCAGGCCCAGCTGGTGCTATCGGGCCGGCCGGCTCAACGGGTCCAGTCGGACCCAATGGCATAGCTGGTCCTGCCGGACCTACCGGCGCGATCGGACCGCAGGGACCGATTGGGCCAACGGGTGCCACTGGCCCGACAGGTGCCACCGGTGCCACCGGTGCGGCCGGCTCTGCCGACGCTTGGGGCAAAAACGGTACATCGGTCACTGCCGGCCAATTCTTGGGGTCCACCAATGCCCAAGTATTGGAGCTGCGCAGCGGCAACGTGCGCGCGGCTCAGTTCACACCTCCCGGAGGATCATCAGATGGGAGAAACATCATCTTCGGAGGCAGCGAAAACTCGATCAGCGCATCAAGCCTAAAGTCATTCATCGGAGGCGGCGGCACTCTCACGAGCCTCGTGGGTAATGACATTAACGGAGACTTTGGCGTGATCGTAGGTGGTGCCGACAATCAGGTGACAGGGGAACTTGCGAGCATTCTCGGCGGGTTTACCAATATCGCGAGCGGCGCGGGTTCAACGGTCGCGGGTGGAGAATATGGTGAAGCGCGCGGTAACGCTTCATTCGTATCAGGCGGTTCGCACAATTGCGCGGGCGGATTCGCCAGTTGGGCTGGTGGAATTAATGCAAAAGTAAGAACCGGCCCGCAGGCCTGCGATGGCGCTTCGCTCTCTGGCGACGCCGACGGCGACGAGGGAACGTTCGTTTGGGCCGATTTTTCGGTATTCGGCTCGTTCCAATCCACAGGACCCAATCAATTTCTAGTTCGCGCCGACGGTGGCGTGGGGATTAACACTTCAACGCTAGGCAACGCCGTCAACCTGCGACTCAGCGAGCTCGTAATCGAAAATTCATCCGGCAATCCGCACACGGACATCAGTCTGATGAACACATCCACCAATCGTGGCTACGCCCTCGCTTCCATTCCCGGCGTGGGCACCGCCGCTGGGGATTTCTACATCGCGGAAGTCGATGGCCGCGTACCGAACGTCCTGTTTGCCAATCGATTCAGGATAGACGCTGCCGGCACGACCTTCGTGCAAGGCGGCGCCGTGGGCAACTTGTCGGATGTGCGGCTGAAAAAGAGCTTCGCGCCAATCGCTTCACCGCTCTCCACGATGCTCGGTCTGCGCGGACAGATGTTTGAGTACATCGACCCGGTTAAGTCAATGAACGCCCCCGGTCTGCGCATGGGATTCATCGCGCAAGAAGTGCAGAATGTGATCCCGCAATGGGTCAAGCCCACCGGCAGCGAAGGCTATCTGGCAGTGACGCCAATTGGCTTTGAAGCGCTGACCGTGGAAGCGCTGCGCGAGCTGCGGCAAGAAAGCGCGCTGATCGACAGCAGTCAAAGCGAGCAGTTGGTGGCCTTGAAGTCCGAGAACTCGGTGCTCAGCGAAAGTCTGAGGTCACTTGCAATCGATCATCAGCAAATGGCGGCCGACAACGACGAGTTGCGGGCCCGCTTGATTGCAATCGAGGCACTGCTACAGCACTCCGCTGCGGACCGTTAGGGGCCGGCGACGCCGTTCACCATGACGTCAAGCAACCGTCTGCCGCTTCCTTGAGGAATATCCCGATGACACGCAATACCCTGGCTTTTGCACTTCTGGCCGCGATGTCTGCGCCCGTGTTCGCACTCAGCAATACCTTCAGCTACCAAGGCAGCTTGCAGGACGCAGGCTTGCCCGCGACCGGCAGTTACGACCTTCAGTTTGCTTTGCAGACTCAGGCCGGCGTCCCCGTTGGGACGGTGGTTCTGAGGGACAACGTCGCCGTCAGCCAAGGCGTGTTCACGGTGGAGTTGGATTTCGGACCAAGCATCAGCAGCGGTGATTTCCAGCTGCAAATTGGCGTACGGCCGGGTGCCTCGGTCGGCGCATTTACGACCTTGACTCCAGCGACAAA
>JANNWF010000572.1:0-2795 GCA_031408455.1 Pseudoxanthomonas sp.
ATGACCACGCTGACGTCGGCGGTGCCGAAAAAGCTCCAGCGCATACCGGAGATCAGGTACACGATCGGGTTGAACAGCGAGATGGTTTGCCAGACGAGCGGCAGCATGTCGATGGAGTAGAACGCGCCGCCGAGGAAGGTCAGCGGGGTCAGGATCATCATCGGCACCACCTGCAGTTTTTGCCAGTCAGTGGCCCACAGGCCGATCAGGAAACCGAACAGGCTGAAGCTCATTGCGGTAAGCAACATGAAGACGAGCATCCACAGTGGATGTGCGATTTCGAAGTCAACGAAGGCGCGCGCGGTGAGCAGGATCAGCATGCCGATGATCAAGGACTTGGTGGTCGCGGCGCCGACATAGCCGAGCACCACTTCGACGAAGGACACCGGCGCCGACAGCAATTCATAAATGGTGCCCGACCACTTCGGCATGTAGATGCCAAAGCCGGCGTTCGACACGCTCTCATTGAGCAGCGACAGCATGATCAAGCCGGGAATGATGAACGCGGCATACGACACGCCGCCGACCTCGCCCATTCGCGATCCGATCGCGCCGCCAAACACAACGAAGTAGAGGCAGGTAGTGAGCACCGGCGAAGCCAGACTCTCGCCGATGGTGCGGAAGGTGCGCGCCATCTCGAAGCGGTAGATCGCGC
Organism: Pseudoxanthomonas sp.; assembly: GCA_031408455.1. Lineage (GTDB taxonomy): Bacteria > Pseudomonadota > Gammaproteobacteria > Xanthomonadales > Xanthomonadaceae > JANNWF01. The sequence goes on from JANNWF010000572.1 coordinate 656, forward strand.
GGATCGCGTGAGTATTCATTGTGGCGCTCGCAGCAGGTTGACAAAGATGTCTTCCAACGACGACTCGCGCGAATGCAAGTCACGGAAGCTGATGCCAGCGTCCTGCAGACGCTTGAGCAGACTGGCGATGCCGCTGCGCTCGCGCTGCGTGTCGAAGGTATAGATGAGTTGCTCGCCGCCTTGCACGACCTCTAGGCCTAAGTCGTCGAGGCTGGCGGGAAGCGCGGCTGTCAGCGGTACTTGCAGGGTCAGCACGAGTTGCTTCTTGCCGAGCTTCTGCATCAGGGTGGCTTTGTCTTCTACCAACAGCAGCTCGCCGTGATTGATGATGCCGATGCGGTCGGCCATCAATTGCGCTTCTTCGATGTAGTGGGTGGTGAGAATGATGGTGACGCCGCGCTCGCGCAGGCCGGCCACCATCTTCCACATATCGCGACGCAACTCGACATCGACACCGGCGGTGGGCTCATCCAGAAACAGGATCGACGGCTCGTGCGCCAGCGCTTTGGCGATCAAGACGCGGCGCTTCATGCCGCCGGAGAGTTGCATGATCTTGCTGTCGCGCTTGTCCCACAGCGAGAGATCACGCAGCACTTTCTCGAGGTGCGCGGGATTGGGCGACTTGCCAAACAATCCGCGCGAAAACCGCATGGTTGACCATACGGTTTCAAAGGTGTCGGTCGACAGTTCTTGCGGCACTAGGCCGATGCAGGCGCGGGCTTGGCGATACTGGGTGATGACATCAAAGCCATTCGCCCGCACCGTCCCGGATGTCGGCTTGACGATGCCGCAAGTGATGCCGATCAAGGTCGTTTTGCCAGCACCATTGGGGCCCAACAAGGCAAAAATCTCACCCTGCTTGATTTCAAGATCGACACCCTTCAGTGCTTGGAAGCCACCGGCGTAAGTTTTGCTAAGTTGCTTGATGCTGATGGCGGCGGTCACGCGGCGTCCTTGCTATTCGTTTCCAACGACACGGCTACAATTTGCGCAACCTCGGATCGTGATTCCCGCGACTGTGAGCGCAGCGAGCGAACAGTGAAGCTGGCCCGTAGGGCGAGCGCACAGCGCGAGTAAGGCGGGAATCCAGTGGCTTGGGAGTGAGTGCTGGCTCACTGTGCTCACAGTCGCGGGGATGACAGACGTTGACGAAGTGCCGTTGCGGTCAATCACGCTTGAGCATCGATTTCAGATTGGCAAACGGGTTGCTGGTCGCAGCCGCCGCCTTTTCCACTGCGCCGACGGCGCTACCAGCAGCGTGATCGATCAAGCGCGAATGCTCATTGTCGTGACAGTAGATGCACAACAGCTCCCAGTTGCTGCCGTCTTCCGGGTTGTAATCGTGATCGTGATTGCGATGGTGGACGGTGAGCTCGCGCAGATTGCTGCGATCAAACTCGCGCGCGCAGCGACCGCATATCCAGGGATACATGGCCAAGGCGCGGTCGCGATAGCCCTTGCTGCGTTGGTCAGAATTGCGCCGCGCGTCGGCAATGATTTTGTCGACGCTGGCTGATGGGAGAACAGATTTTTCGCTCGCCACGGATGAGCTCTGAAGAGGAAGTTGGCAGTCTGGACTTTAGCAAAGGCGATGGCTTCTCAGTCGATCAAAGAATGCCTGAGCTCGATGGCTCTTCGCGAGCCGCTCAAAGGAGGGCATCGCTCCTGCGACGCTGCTCTGGGTCGCTGGTCCGTCAAGGCAGAGCAGCCGGGCGGGAGCGCGGCCCTCGGTGAAGAAGCGATGCATCCACGCCTCTCTGTTGCAGACCGCTAAGCTTTCTCGCGACTCGCCGAATACGCCGCCAACGCCGCTTCGCGGCTATCACGCAAATCGACAATGGGCTGGCGCGGATAGGCCGGCGCCAAGCGCGCAAGCGTGGTCGGATCGGTCCAAGGCGAGTGGATCAAAGCGTTGGGCAAATCCGAAAGCTCCGGCACCCAACGCCGCACATACACCCCATCCGGATCAAAGCGTTCGCCTTGCGTCACCGGATTGAAGATTCGAAAGTACGGCGCGGCGTCGGCTCCAGTGCCGGCGCTCCACTGCCAGCCTTGGGTGTTGTTGGCAAGATCAGCATCCACCAAGGTGTCCCAGAACCACGCTGCGCCGTGGCGCCAGTGATAGCGCAGATTCTTGGTC
>JANNWF010000573.1:0-2006 GCA_031408455.1 Pseudoxanthomonas sp.
CGCCATCCGCAACAAAAATCCGAAGCCGTTCGTGTGGACCGCGAAGGCCAATGACATCCTGCAAAAGGTCATCCGCGCCAACAGACGCTTAAGCTCCAAGAAAAACGAAGCACTACACTAGGAGACGTCTAGCGACATGTGGACAGAGCAAAACTTCATCACGTCTAAGGCGTCATCCACACGAATCGTCATTCCCGCCAAGGCGGGAATCCAGTCGCTTGACGACTTGGTTGCTCATCGGGTGGCACTGGATCCGCGCCTTCGCGGGGATGCCAAGAGATAAGGAATGCAAATGGGATTAGAGTGGCGCAGAGCTGTTGACTTAAGGGCCGCAGATGCGTTGGCGCTGGGGGTTGGTTGGATCGATTTTGCTGGCGGGCGCAGCGATGGCGACCAGCCCGCAGCTGCGCAGCGTGGCGCTGGAGCAACTGCGCCGTATCGCCGAGCCGTTGTTTCAAAGTGGTGCCTCAACTGACGCGCGCTTTGATACGTTTTATGCCGGTATGGTGGAGCAATTGCCGCCGCAGGAACGCGCCGAGCGCGCGTTGGAACTGGCGATCAATCGGCTCACGGGCGCGCCCGAGTACGTGATTCAATCAGCTGATGCGTGGCGCGGCCAGATCAAGCCCACCGACAAGCTCGGCGCACTTATTGACACCGCCATCAATGCGCCTTTGATCGAAGTGCGGATGGCCGGGTTTGAGCTGTATCTGGCTCAGTTCAATCTCGAAAAGTCTGCGGCCGAAGTCGAACGCTTGCTTGGGCGTTGGCAGCAAGATCCGGAGCAGACCGGGCCTTGGGCGCTGTGGAGCCTCGGCGTGATGGCCGCGCGTGGCGTCGAACGCGAGCGTATCTATGGCGAGCTGCTGCGGGCTACGGCGGATGCCGACGAGACTATCCGGCGCTGGGCCGTCGATGCGCTGGCGAAATTGGGTGGCAGCGAAATCGTCAATCCGTTGCTGTCAATTGCCGTCAATGACTCCTCAGCCCTAGTCCGCGAGCGCGCGTTCTGCGGGTTGGCGCAGTCGGGTACCTTGTTGATCGCCGAACGCTATGAGGCTTTGCCCGGCTTGCTGCAGATTGCCGAAGATCCAGCTTCGAACGCGCAAACATTGGGCTGGGCATTCCAAGCCATGCGCGAGATTTCGGGCATTTACGATCTGCCAGAAGAGGCATCGGCTTGGCGCAAGCAGTTGGCTGAATCGGGATTGCTGTCGTCGAGCGCTATCGATGTGAAATGAGCCGGCCGCTCAAAGCGAGCTCTCTGGAGAATTCTTGGGTCTAGGTGTGATGAATGCCTAAGCGTGTTGCCCACAGACTAGCCGTCTGGCCTTAAGGCAGAATCGGCGCTTATTCAAAGGAGTGGGTCCGATGCGTGCTGTCGTCTGTCAGGAGTGGGGCGGTCCAGAGAAGTTGGTCGTGCAGGAGTTGGCCTTGCCAGCACTTGCTCCCGGCGAGGTGCGAATCAAGGTGCACGCAGCGGGTGTCAACTTCCCCGATTTCTTGATTATCCAAAAGAAGTATCAAGTTCAGCCGAGCCTGCCGTTTGTACCCGGCGCGGAAGTTGCCGGAGAAATCCTTGAAGTAGGCGCGGGCGTCACTCATCTGACCGTGGGCATGCCGGTAGCTGCGTTGTGTGGCGTCGGTGGCTTCGCGCAGGAGTGTGTGGTGGCAGCGCATCTGGTGATGCCGCTTCCAGCGGGAACACCGATGCCATTGGCCGCCTCGTTGACGCTTGCTTGGGGAACCAGCTGGCATGCAGTGCGTGATCGCGCGGCGCTACAGGCCAGTGAATCCATGTTGGTCCTGGGTGCTGCCGGCGGTGTCGGATTGGCGGCCGTGGCGATTGGAAAAGCGATCGGCGCACGTGTCATCGCTGCCGTCAGCAGCGACGAGAAAGCCGCGATCTGCCGTGCCCAAGGCGCCGACGCGGTGATCAATTACGAGACCCAAGATCTGCGCGTTGAACTCAAGCAGCTGACCGAAGGCAAAGGCGTCGATGTGGT
>JANNWF010000574.1:0-2226 GCA_031408455.1 Pseudoxanthomonas sp.
CGACCTGGTGACCGTGGCGACACCCAATGCTACCCATTTCGAGATCACGAAGGCGTTCCTTCTGGCCGGGTTCCATGTGCTTTGCGAAAAACCGATGACGATGGCCGTCGAAGAAGGCGAGGAGATCGTGCGGATCGCCAAGGCGTCGGGCAAGGTCTGCGCTGTGAACTACTGCTATTCCGCCTATCCCATGGTGCGCGAAATGAGGGCGATGGTGCGGCGCGGCGACCTGGGAAAGATCCGGTTGGTGGTGACGAATTTTTCCCATGGCCACCATGCTGACGCGGGCGACGCCGACAACCCACGCGTGCGATGGCGCTATGATCCGGCACTGGCGGGGGTCTCGGGGCAGATGGCTGATTGCGGCACCCATGCGCTGCACCTCGCGAGCTTCATCACCGGCGACGAGCTCAAGACCCTGTCGGCGGACTTCGCGTCCTGTATCGAAAGCCGGACACTCGAGGACGAGGCGATGATCTGCTACCGGACCCACGGCGGCATTGTCGGGCGGCTCTGGACATCGACGGTGGCCATAGGGCGGCAGCACGGGCTGGACATCCAGATCTTTGGCGAAAAGGGCGGTGTGCGCTGGGCGTCAGAACAGCCGAACCAGGTCTATTTCACGCCACTGGGCGGGCGGACGCAGATCATGGAAAAGGGTGAGGCGGGTCTGTCCGACGAGGCGCAGTGCCTCAGCCGTGTGGCCATCGCACATCCCGAGGGGTTTCCGCTGGCCGTGGCGAATGTCTATGTCGATCTGGCGGCTGCGATCCGGGGCGAAGCGCGGGACGGATTGCCCAGGCCCGAGGATGGCCTACGTTCGATGGCGGCGGTGCACGGGGCTGTGGCCTCGGCCCGGGCCAACGGCGTCTGGGTCGACGCGCGCCCGCCGATGTTTCGGTAGGGTTGAAGGTGTCTTCTGCAACCGAGACGGACCCACCTTTGACGGGGAGTGGGGGCGGGCCTAGGAATACAGTCGCCTGTGCACGGGCGGAGGAGTCACCACATGCTCAATGTCGCTCTCGTTGGAGCAGGCCGCATAGGGAAAGTACACGCAGCCATCGTCGCGAGGCACCCGACCGCCTCCCTCCACAGTGTGGTCGACGTGTGCGAGCAGGCGGCCCGTACGCTCGCCGCCGCCCATGGTGCCCGGACGTGCACGATCAGCGAGGCCCTCTCCGATCCAAACGTGGACGCCGTCTTGATAGCATCGGCCACCGACACCCACGCCGATCTCATCGAGCGAGCCGCGGAAGCGGGCAAGAAGATCTTCTGCGAGAAACCCATCGACCTGCAGATCGACCGGGTACGGGCTTGCCTGGCCACGGTGTCGGCGCAAGGGGCCACGCTAATGGTTGGCTTCAATCGACGGTTCGACCGGCACATCCGCGGCCTCAGGGCGGCTTTCAAAGCTGGTGAGGTCGGCAAGGCCGAGACCCTGCTGATTATCTCTCGAGATCCAGCGCCGCCACCCCTCGCGTACGTTCAGGCATCCGGTGGTCTGTTCCGGGACATGACGATTCACGATATCGACACCGCCCGTTGGATACTCGGCGAGGAGCCGAGGGCGCTGCAGGCCATCGGCCGGTCCTGCGTCGATCACAACTTCAGGTTGGCTGGCGATATCGACACTGCGCTGCTCACGCTCGAGTTCCCGAGTGGCGCTGTCGCCACCATCGCAAACAGCCGGCGCAGTGGGTATGGCTATGACCAGCGTATCGAGTTGCACGGCGCGGACGGCCTGTTGCAGGTCGGCAACGTGCTGGAGAGCACCGTGGTACGAACCGGCGCCGCAGGCAGCCACAGCGCCAAGCCCGTACACTTCTTTCTCGAGCGCTACGCGGAAGCGTATGCCGCGCAGTGGGACTACTTCGTAGGTGTCTGTGAGGGGAAGAACGAACCGTCGCCAGGTGGTCTCGACGGCGAACGCGCCCTTGCTATCGCGAACGCGGCGAACGACGCCATGGAGACGGGCCACCGCGTACCTTTAGCCTGGTGAACGCAGTTCCTGCTGCCCGTCCATCTCGGTGGGTGCGCACGTCTGCGGTGAAACCGTGTGCTTCGTGCCAGGCTGCCGATTCCCTCCATCTTTCGGCCGCGGGCCTTCGCGACGGGACAGCCTCAGATCAAGCCACACGGCACCCGAAAGCACGGAGCCGCGTGCGACCAGCTTGAGCTCCGGCGACACGGCGAGCAGCGCCATGCCGTTGAGCAGCGTGGCCATCA
>JANNWF010000575.1:0-15568 GCA_031408455.1 Pseudoxanthomonas sp.
CCCGCCGGAGGCTTTCATACGAGTCGTTAGATCTGTTCTCGACAAGGGCGAAGCCCAAGCGGACGACCCTGACCGATCAAAGGCCTTGGCTGCACTCAACGCGGTACTGGTGAGTGAGGGGTGGGAAGCATTCTACGACGCGCACGGCGTGGGGCAGCTTCGGCATCTGGCAACGAACACTGTCGCCGAAATGGCTAACCCGCATCGTCCGTTAACGCCTGCGGAGCAAGAACGGCGCGATCTTCTCCTGGCATACCTGCAACGCTGCTCAGAAGACGAGCTTATTGAAGATGTGCTGCTTCCTCTATTTCGGCAGCTTGGGTTCCACCGAATCACCGCCGCGGGTCACAAGGACAAGGCGTTGGAGTACGGCAAGGACGTGTGGATGAAGTTCACGCTCCCCACCCTTCACGTCCTCTACTTCGGTATCCAAGCAAAGAAGGGCAAGCTGGACGCAGCTGGCATGGGCAAGGAAGGGACCAGCAATATTGCCGAGATTCTCAACCAAGTCACGATGATGCTTGGGCACGAAGTGTTCGACCCGGAAATGAACCGCCGAGTCCTGGTCGATCACGCCTTCATCGTTGCCGGGGGTGAGATCACGAAGCAGGCGCGGAACTGGCTAGGCAACAAGCTGGACGCGTCGAAGCGCTCGCAGGTTATGTTCATGGAGCGGAATGACATCCTCGACCTGTTCACTGTCACCAACTTGCCGCTGCCCCGAAAAGCGCTGCCTCTCAATGACATTGACGACGACGAGATACCGTTCTAGACGGATTCGACAGGGATGGGGTCAGGTGCGCTTCCGGCTGGCAAACAGATGGTCCGTTTCGCTGATGGAGCTGGCCGGTTGGAATGACGGCGGTGGTCAGCTCGCTCGCGCCTTGCAGAATGACGCCGGTTAGGGCCGCGGAGCAGACCCTGCCTCAGTTCCGAGTCCCTCGAGGTAGTCAGCCCATCGTTGCATAGCGTCCTGCCGTTGGTCGATGAACGACGCACGGTTGTAGGCTTGATCGACTTCGTTCTTGCTCCCGTGGGCCAGTATGGCTTCGAGTACATCAATCGCGAGTCCGAGTCGTTCTCTGCCGGCGGTTCGGAACATCGCGCGGAAGCCGTGGGTGACGTGCTTGCCACGGAATCCCATGTCGCGCAGCGCTTTGCTCAACGAGTCCCGGTGCAGGTGCTCGGTCTTCTGACGGGCAAGGGGCGGAAAGACGTAGCGCTTCTTTTCCGAATAGACCTTCATGTCCCGCAGGACCGCAACGGCCTGAGTCGACAGGTAGACCTTGTGCTCCTCCCCCATCTTCATCTTGCTGCCGGGGATCTTCCATTCGGCGTGGTCGAGATCAATCTCGACCCACTCTGCCTCGGCAACGATGCTGGGACGGACGGCGGTCAGCATGTTGAGCTTCAGCGCCGCTCGCGTGACGGGAGTCGGGTAAGCGTCGATCGCGACGACGAGGACTTTGATTTCAGCCGGCTCGGTTGCCGCCGGTAGCCCAGCACTTTTGGACTTCTTCAGAGCTCTACGCAAACTGAGCGTGCGGCCTTCCTCGCGCAGCTCTTTGCCGATCGCATAGTCGACGATCGACACCAGGTACTGCCTTGCCTTGACAGCAAGAGAGGGTGACTTGCTAGCGATTTTCTCGACCGCTTCGGTGGCCTGGCGGCTTGTGAGCGTCGCGATCAGACGCTGCCGCAGCTCGGGAATCAGGTAGCTCCGGACTACCAGCCGCGCCTTGCGCAGCGTGGCTTCGCTTAGGGTATTGCCCTTCACTTCCGCTTCCTTCATGTCGAGCCACTGCTCCGCCACCACTGCGAAAGTCGCAGCGGCTTGTTTGCGTTCCGCTTCCTTCTGGTCGCGTTGTGCATTCGCGGGGTCGAGCCCCTTGCGCAGCATTGCGCGCACCCGATCCCGGTGCTTGCGTGCCTCGGCCAGGCTTACTTCCGGGTAGGCGCCTAGGCTGATTCGATTGCGAGCGCCACTCGGCCGCATGTAGCGCAGGCGCCAGATGCGGGCACCACTCTCGGTGCGCTCAAGCATCAGCCCTCCGCCGTCGAACAGCCGCTCCCTCTTGCTCTTGCGGATCTCGGTGTCGGTCAAAGGTGCGACGGTTCGGGACATGCGGCACTCGTAGGCTCGGGATGGAACCAGCGTAGGCTCCGCACCGCGCAAACGACCCCCGGAATTGGCTCATTTGCGAGCACCATTCCGAGAGGAAGAGCCAGCAAACAGTGGGCCAGGCGGGTGTTTAGGTACACGGTGGGACCAGCCCAATCGTCGCCTCCCGCCGTCGGGGCAAAAGATGTACCTAATCGTGTACCTAAAACGCTCTGGCTTGGCTGGCACCGAGTGGCACCCGCTGGCACGGCCAGAAACAAAAAACCCGCCAAATTGGCGGGTTTCCTGGGGTTTGCGGGACTCGCTGGAACTTCCCGCTACTGCATGTTGGTGCCCAAGAGAGGACTCGAACCTCCACGCCTTGCGGCGCTAGTACCTGAAACTAGTGCGTCTACCAATTCCGCCACCTGGGCAGGTGTTTCGCCGGCGCGTGCGGCGCGAGCGAGCCGCGAACGATACGGCCGTCGTGGTCAGCTGTCAACGAAGGCGACTTGGCCGCGTGTAAGATGCCGCCATGAAAAAGAAATCTGAGATTGGTGGGGCCAAGCCCACCGCCCGTGGCAAGCGCGGATCGGCGTTGCCGGGCTGGTTGCCGGAGTCGCTGACGCGTGGGCTGGAGGCAGAGCCAACGGCGGGCAAGGGAGCGCGAAAAGGGGCGACAGGCAAGCCTGCCGTTAGTCGAGGTGCGGGCGCCAAAGGCGTGTCAACCTCACCGCCAAGAGGAAAGGGTTCCGCTGCCATGGCCTCGCCAGGCAAGGCCTCCAAGCTGAAGGGCTCGGGAGCAAGTGCAGTTCAAGCTAACCCGGCCTTTAACAAGCCCAGTTCTGGCAAGCCTGCCTCTGGCAAGCCCGCCTTTACCAAGCGCGGCAGGTTGGCCGATCCACACGCCGAGCGCGAGGCTTTGCGCTACGAGAATCCCATCGTCAGCCGTGAAGCGTTGGCGGAGTTTCTGTCGGCACAAGGCGAGCCGATGGATGCCGAATCCATTGCGCGGGCGCTCAAGCTGACTGCGCCGGATCGCTTCGAGGCATTGACGCGACGCTTGGCGGCGATGGTTCGCGACGGTCAGTTGATGATGAATCGGCGCGGCAGTTACGCGCCGGCGGCGCGCCTGGATTTGATCGCGGGCGTGGTCATCGCCAACGCCGATGGCTTCGGATTCCTGCGTCCCGATGCCGGCGGCGACGATCTGTTTCTGCCACCGCGACAGATGCGTGAGGTCATGCACGGCGATCGGGTGCTGGTGGCGCTGGCCGGAGTAGATGCGCGTGGTCGCCGCGAAGGGTCGGTGGTTGAAGTCTTGGAGCGCCGCACCACACGGTTGGTTGGCCGCTATGCCGAGCGCGATGGTGTTGGCTTGGTGTTGCCGGATGATCGGCGACTCAATCAGGACATCGTCATTCCGCCGGCCGAAAAAGGCGAGGCGCGCAACGGCCAGATTGTGGTCTGCGAGATCACCGCCGCGCCGGCTAATGGACGGCCCCCATTTGGTCGCATATTGGCCGTATTGGGCGATGCCTTGAAGCCATCGCTGGTCGTGGAAATGGCGATTCACGGCCACGGCATTCCGCACGAATGGCCGCAAGCGGCCTTGGAAGAAGCCGCACGCGTGCCGCTGCAAGTGCCGGTCGCAGACGCCGAGGCGCGGGTCGATTTGCGCAACATGCCGCTGGTCACGATTGATGGCGAGACGGCGCGCGACTTCGACGATGCCGTGTGGTGCGAGCCTAATGCACGCGGCTTTCGCCTCGTTGTCGCCATCGCCGATGTGTCGCATTACGTGCGTCCCGGCACCACGCTGGATGACGAAGCCGCCAAGCGCGCGACCTCGGTGTACTTTCCGGGCTTTGTGGTGCCGATGCTGCCGGAGACCTTGTCGAACGGCATCTGCTCGCTGAACCCGAATGTCGACCGCATGTGTTTTGTCTGCGACATGCAGATTGATCGCGACGGGCTGGTGATGTCGTCGAAATTTTATGAGGCGGTGATGCGCTCGCACGCGCGTCTTACTTACACCCAGGTGTGGGCGGCCATTGGCGAGAACGACGCCGTCGCGCAAGCGCAAGTCGGCGCGCTGATGCCGCAACTGCAACGCTTGCATCAGCTCTATCAATTGCTGGCCAAGCAACGCCAAGCGCGTGGTGCGATCGAGTTTGATAGTCCCGAGATCGACTTCCGTTTGGGCCCAGCGGGCGAGGTGATTCAAGCCGCGCCTACCGAGCGCAATGATGCTCACAAGCTGATCGAAGAATGCATGATCGCGGCGAACGTTGAAGCCGCGAAATACCTGCTGCGCAAGAAGCTGCCGGCGCCATATCGCGTGCATGACCGACCGCCGCAATCCAAGTACGAGGACTTGCTTGAGTTCCTGAAAGAGTTTGGTCTGAGTATGCCGCCGTGGGAGAAAGTGCAGCCGCGCGATTTCACCGCCTTGTTGAAAAAAGCCCGCAAGCGACCCGATGCGGCCTTGCTGGAAACCGTGTTGCTGCGCAGTCAATCTTTGGCCGTGTATCAACCGGAAAACCTCGGCCACTTCGGATTGGCGCTTGAGGCCTACGCGCACTTCACCAGCCCGATTCGGCGTTATCCCGATCTGTTGGTGCACCGTGCGATCAAGCATGCGCTTGCGGGTGGCAAGGCGGCTGGATTCATCTATGCCGAACACGAGATGGTGGCGCTCTCGGAACATTGCTCGCAGTGCGGCCGGCGTGCGGATGAAGCCGAGCGCGAGGTCGACGAGCGTTATCGCTGCGCCTGGATGGAGCGCCACATCGGCGCCGAGTTTGATGGCGTGGTCAGTGGCGTCACTTCGTTCGGTGCCTTTATCGAACTGACCGAATCGCGCGTCAGCGGCTTGGTCCATGTCACCCAGTTGCCGAACGACTATTACCACTTCGATCCGGCGCGAAAACTGATGAGCGGCGAACGCAGCGGCTTGCAGATTCGCTTGGGCGACCGCGTGCGGATTCTCGTGCTGCGAGCCAGCTTGGAAGATCGCAAAATCGACTTCCGCTTGGTATCGCACCTCGGCAAACCGGTGAGTGAGCGCCAGCCGATGGCGGGCAAGGGCGGCTTTGCTGATGGCTCGTCCGTGCCGCGTGGGTCAGGCAAAGGCGGCTTGTTTGATAAAGGCAAGTCTGACAAAGGCAAAGGTAGGCGCTGATGAGCGAGCAATGGATCGCCGGTATCAATGCCGTGCAGGCGGCGCTCGAAGGTGAGCGCGGGCGTTTGCGTGAGGTGTTGATCGAAGCCCGCGCGAAGAACCCGCGGCTGACCGAATTGGCTGAGCTGGCCAAGGCGGCGGGCGTGGAAGTGCAGCACGTGGCAGCCGACGCGCTGGCGCGTGCGGTGCCCGGCGTCAAGCATCAAGGCGTCGTCGCGCAGCTGGCCATGCAGGTCAATCTGGGCGAGGGTGATCTGGACGAGTTGTTGAGCCGCGTAGAGAACCCGCTGCTGCTGGTGCTGGATGGCGTGCAGGATCCGCACAATCTGGGTGCCTGTCTGCGCAGCGCGGAAGCGGCCGGCGCGGTGGCGGTGATCGTGCCGCGCGATCGCGCGGTCGGCATCACTCCGGTAGTGCGCAAGAGTGCTGCCGGTGCCGCCGAACGGGTGCCGCTGATTCGCGTCACCAATCTGGCGCGAACCTTGAAGACCTTGAAGGATGCTGGCGTCTGGATCGTCGGCTTGGCGGGTGAGGCCGAGCAATCGCTGTACTCGATCGATATGCGCGGTCCGATCGCGATTGCAATGGGTGGTGAAGGCGATGGATTGCGCCGATTGAGTCGCGAGAATTGCGATTTTCTGGCGAAGATTCCGATGCGCGGCCAAGCCGAGAGTTTGAATGTGTCGGTCGCCAGCGGTGTGGCCCTGTTTGAGGCCCTGCGCCAGCGCGGCGGTTAGCAGACCCATGCGTACGGCGGCCTCGCCGCACTTGGAGGTGCGCGCTCCTGCGCGGCGGTTTTCGAAACCTGTGCGAGCGTCAGAAGCGGCGCCGCGGGAGCGGCGCCCTCCTCAACAGGCTTTTCCCGCCGCACACCCGACTAGCTGAATGCGCTACGCCGGCCTCGACGCCTTACGCCTAACCGCCGCCGCTCTGGTGCTGCTGGCCCATGGCGCGTTCTTCCTCTATCCGCTGCTGCCTCGCTACAACCTGTGGCTGGGGCTAGGTTGGCTCGGTACTGAACTATTCTTCGCCCTCAGCGGGTTTCTGTTGATTCGCGTATTGCTCACGAATCCCAGCCCCTCCGCCGGCAAAATCCTGCGGGGGCGACTGACGCGCGTGCTGCCGCTATTTTGGCTATTCGTCGCCATCAATCTGCTGCTGTGGTGGTGGCAGCACGAAGCCATGCCGCCGCGCTGGTGGGCATTTCCCCTATTGCTACAAAACAGTTGGGCGCTGCATCCGGATTTTTTCGCTGAGGCGTGGAATCTGCCGCCGCTGGTGTTCTTCTGGTTGCTGGTGGTGCCGCTTGCTGGATGGGCCGGATCACATCCAGACCCACGCACACAGCTTCGAAACGCCTTGCTCTCGCTGGCCTTGTTCGGCTTGGCGTTGCGGGTAGGGCTGGTACTTCTGCTCGATCCCAGCTGGGATCTCGGCGTGCGCAAGTGGCTGCCCATGCGTTTGGATGCCTGTGCTTGGGGCGGTGTATTGGCTTGCTGGCAAGCACGTGAGTCGTCGCTTGCTCGGCAAAGAACGTGGGCCTTGTTCGGGATGGCGCTCGTGCCATTCAGTCTTGTCCTGTTCGCGATGCTGCCACGCGACGCCAGCCTGATTGCACGAAGCGTCTTGTTCTCGATGATCGGCTTGGCCTGCGCCCTGCCGCTGCCGTGGCTTTGCCAAGGCACAGTAACCGCCCAACTCCGCACCGGCGCCGGCGCAGTGTTCGCGCTATATCTAGTCAACATGCCGCTGATCCAGCTGGCGGCTGTGTTCGGCCTGTCGGCAATCGGTGTGCTGCCCGCGTTTGCGTTGTGGCTGCTTTTCAGCCTTGTATGTGCGCTGCTGATAGCTGCTGGAACGACCCGTTTACGTCTTGCTTTCCGACGGATTGACCCGTGATCGATTGAACATTCGCCACCAGTCGCGAAACGGCGAAAATATTGCTTGGTTCGGATGATTCAAATCCTTGCCACTGTGTAGCCCCGTCGCTGACCACTCATCGCGTTTTGGCGCGACATACGTCCCGGATAGCACGTCCCAGATCGGAAAAACGCGGCGCCCGGAGTCACGTCGACAGTGGGAATCCATCGCGGCGCATGACGGCTTGCCAGATCGATGCAGGGAATTTGAATCCGCAGCACAGGGTTCGAACTAAACTTCGCGCATGAACAGTGTGGCCCCATTGCAGCAACGCCAGGCTAGTCAGGCCCTGATGATCGCCATCGTGGCTACCCTGGCCCTGTACTGGCTGCCTTATGTCAACGTGTTGTCGTGGCCGTTGTTGATGCTTTCGACCTTGATGCACGAGCTCGGACACGGCCTCACCACTATGCTGCTGGGCGGCAAATTCCAAGCGATGACGATGTGGGCGGATGGCTCCGGCGTAGCCTCGCATCGCGGAAATTTTGGCGCCTTCGCGCGAGCGGCGGTGTCAGCAGGGGGATTGATCGGACCGCCATTGGCAGCGCTGGGGCTGTTCCTTGCGGGACGTCGCTCGCGCAGCGCGCATGCGGCATTGGCGGTGTTCTCGCTGTTCCTGCTGTTGGTGACGGTGCTGTGGGCGAGCGGTGCATTCACCGTGTTGTTCTGCCTCGCCTTGTCCGCAGTGCTGGCGTTGTTGGCTTGGAGAGCCTCGCCCGCAGTGAGTCAGTTCGTCTGCGTGTTTCTCGCCGTGCAGCTCGCTTTGGCGTCGTTCTCGCGCGCCGATTATTTGTTCACCGCGGTTGCACAAACCGGCCGCGGCAGCATGCCTTCTGACGTCGGCCAGATTGCCCAAGCGCTATGGTTGCCATACTGGTTTTGGGGCGGATTGATCGCCGCACTGTCGCTGGCGATTCTGGGATACGGCGCTTGGCGCTTCGCGCGCTCGTTGGGCTGAGCTCATTCGTCTAGTCAGCGTTCACGAACACGTCGCGCAGGCGTAAGGTTGGCACTTGGTACTAAGCGGGGGAGAGGGTGATGCGCGTAGTCATTGCGGGAGTGTTGGCGGGGATTGCTCTATTCATGTGGGGCGCGATCGCGCACACAGCCTTGCCCTTGGGGGAAGCGGGAATGCGCGCGCCGGGTAATGAGGACGCCATTCTGGCGGCGATGCGCGAAGGCTTGCCAAGGGAAGGCATCTACATGCTGCCGTACATCGCGGCTGAGCAGATGTCCGATGAGGCGGCAACGCAGGCGTGGGTGAGCAAGTCCCTGGCCAATCCCTATGCGATGGTGATCTACCAACCGCAGGGGCGCGACAACTCGCAGATGGGGGCCATGTTGGGCATGCAATTTGGCAGCGATCTGGCGGCCGGGTTTGCCTTGGCCTGGGTGCTCAGTTTGATCGCGGCGGGGTTCGGCCGCCGCCTTGGCGCCGCTGTCGCAATCGGCATCATCGGCTGGCTTGCCACGAGCGTGCCAAGCTTGACCTGGTATCGGTTTCCGCTGGATTCCACCTTGGCAGGATTGGTTGAAGAGTCGGTTGGCTTCTTGATCGCCGGCGCTGCTGCGGCGTGGTGGTTGGGGCGAACCCGTCCCGCCTGAAGCTGCCACCCTCGGAAGCCCGCTCGTGCATACGCAAGGACTTGCCCGGACGCTGCTGCTCAGCATCATGTTGAGCGGCAGTGTTGACGCGTCGCCTGCAGAGTCGTCCGGCCCAAGCCCGATTGCCGATGACGCCGTCCTGACCGCCTTGCAGGCCGAAGTCGATGCCATGGAAGGCGCACCGCCGAGCGACGCCGCGTTTGCCGACTTGCGGGAGCGCCTCGAGCGCGCCGAACAGCCCACGTTGCTGGCAAAGGCGTTTGTGAACCGCTGTCAAGGTTTGCTCGGCGGCGATGTCAAAGCCGCGGCGCAGGTTGCCGAAGCAGGCATTGCATACGCCGAGCAAAGCGGCCAACAGCAAGCCCTCTCCGGCCTGTATATCTGCCGCGGCTACGTGCGCGAGTTGGACGATCAACTGGACGCCGCGCTGGCCGATTACGACCGCGCGTTCGAGGCCGCCAAACTTGCGGGTGATCGCGCTGATGAAGCGCAGGCACAGGCCTTGCGTGGCGAAATCCACTATGTGCGCGGCAACTTCTCGCAAGCCTTGGCGGAGTTGCTGGCCGCGCATCGAACCAGCGTGGAAAACGCCGACAGCGTGCGCGAGCGCTACGCGCTGAATGCCATCGCCAACGTCTACAGCGACGCCCGTGTCGGTCAGTACGCACAAGCACTTGACTATTACACTCAAGTCGGTGAACAGCACCTGGCGGCGGGCAACAAGCGCGATGTGGCAACCAACTGGTTCAACATCGGTAGCACGCTACAGATCACCGGAAAATTCAGTGCCGCCGAGGATGCATTCCGCAAAGCGCTCGCTGGGTATGCAGAGCTGGATGATCAGCGCTCACTGGCGCAAACCCAGCGCGCTCTGGCGGTGCTGTACTTGCGCATGGATCGTGCCGAACAAGCCTTGACGGCAGCCAATGCTGCGCTGGCGTTTGCCGACGTCGATGATCCCGATCTCGGTGATCCCGATGTGGGCAATCCCGGTGACGCCGCCAGTGCCCGCCTTACCCGCGGCGGTGCGCTGCGGCGGCTGGGGCGCTACGCTGAAGCAGCCGCTGATCTTGCCAGCGCGCGCGACTATTTCGAGCGCAACAACAATCCGCGTTTTGTCGAACGCGCAGCGGCTGAGCAAGCCGAAGTCGCCGCTGCACAAGGCGATTGGCAAGCGGCGTATGTCGCGCGTAGCGATCAGCTTCGCCTAGCCGAGCAATTACGTTCGCAACTCGACGCCGAACTCAGTTCGCGTTTGCGGGTGCAGTTCGACAGTGAACGCAAGGAGCAGGAGAACACTGCGCTCAAGCGCGAGGGCGCACTGCGCAGCGCGGCTTTGCGCGACGCCGTGCGCATCCGCGATCTGCGCGGCACCGCCATCGCGTTAGGCGCCATCGTCGTCCTGGTGCTTACTTGGCTGGCCCTGAGTGCCTTTCGCCGCGCGCAGCAAATGCGCAATCTGGCGCTGACCGACGAACTCACCGGCCTCGCCAACCGCCGCGCGATTTTGCGCCAATTGGAAAAGCGCCTCGCCGGAAGGAACCATCCTTCCGCGCCACTGCTGATGTTTGATATCGACCACTTCAAATCGATCAATGATCGACTTGGCCACGACATTGGCGACGTGGTTCTGCGCAAGGTAGCGTTGACTGCCAAACGGCTTGTCGGCGGGCAAGGCGTGGTCGGTCGAGTGGGTGGTGAGGAGTTTTTGGTGTTGCTGCTTGCGGCCGACGCCGACTATCTGCGCGTAGTTGCCGAACGCCTGCGCCAAGCCGTCGAAGCCCTGAGCTTTGAGGCCCCAGCGGCCGACTTGCGAGTCACCATCAGTATCGGTGGCTGTGTGTCCGGCGCTAACGTGACCCGCATCGAAGATCTACTCAAGCGCGTCGATCTTGCTCTGTATCAAGCCAAGAGCGGAGGGCGGAATCGGGTGGAGTTTGATCCAAATTAGCCATTGACTTGGCATTTGGCGGGTGCACCCCATGCAGCTTTTTGATTGTTCCTCCAGTCACGCCGCACCGCTTGCACAGAGCCATTCTGGGCGCGGGTCGGCGAGAGAAGCTCAATTGAGCGCTGGCATCATCGCTGCCTAGTCTGGGCGCCGCCTGTTACCGTGCCTCGCTGCCGTCCGCCGTCCTGTCACGAGTGTGTTTGCATGCTAGAAATTCTTGGTTTGATCGCCGCCATCTGGCTGATCATCTCGGTGCAGCGATTGCGGGCCTTACTGGCTTGGCCATTGCCACGACGACGCTACCAACTGTTGGCAGCGATGCCCGCCGAGCATGCCGACGCGGTGTTCGATGAACTGCAGGCAGAAGTCGCAACATTGGGCTTCCTCGGTCCGTTTTGGCTGCGTGCGGAGCGGGTCGACGGCGAGCCTGAGAGCACGCCGCTGTACGCGCTGTACCGTGCGCCAGATGGTTGCGGCTTGCTGTGGGTATCGGCACCTGCCAACGTCGCTCATCCGCATCAGGCGATGACATTTTTCAGCCATCGCTTGGTCGATGGTCGCAATGCGATCAGCCAACCGTTTGATTTTGGATTCGCCCTCCTGCAGGGCGGCAACCTCATCGTTAGAAGTGCGTCTGAGGCTAGTCTCAGCGAGCAGTGGCAGGCTCATTTGGCTTGGCTATCGGGCTTGGGAAGCGAGCCGCAGTTGCTTGCTGACGAGGACTTCTCAGGTGTTGCAGGTGAGCTTTTTGAGCGCACTCGAGAACGCATGATTGCGAGCGCAAGCCTGCGCGAAGTCACGCCCGATCTCGCCCTGCTGCGCTTGCCCATGGCGATAAAGGCCATGCAGGCCATGCGCAAGCTCGCAAAACCGCCGGCTGATCCGCGACCCGTGCCGCTGGCGCGCTTGGCACGCTTGACCCGTGTGCAAGACAGCACCAGCCAGCGCTCGCCGCCGCGTGACGTGCAATGGGGCCTGTTTGTCGTCAGCGTCGTGCTATTCATGGCGGTGGGTGCCTTGTTCTGGGATGTGACGCTGGCGCTATCGATCCTGCTGGTGGTGGTGCTGCACGAGCTGGGTCATTTCCTCGCCATGCGCGCCTTCGGCTATCGCAACGTGCACATGCTGGCGTTGCCGCTGGTCGGCGGCGTGGCGATTGGGCACGACGTCAATCCGGGTGCCAGCAAGCGCGCGTGGATGAGCCTGATGGGTCCGCTGCCGGGCATCGTGATCGGTTGGCTGCTGTTGGCCATCGTTTGGCAAGCTGGATTCGACTTGCCGCCGTGGCTGCTGTCCTTGGCGATGGTGTTTTTGTTCGTCAACTATCTCAATGTGCTGCCCATTCCGCCGCTGGATGGCGCGCATGTAGTCGAGGCACTGTTGCCCGTGCGCTGGGCCAAGGTACAAACCGTGTTGATCGCGATTGCCGCCGTTGTCGGGGCCTACTTTGCGTGGCAATACAGTTTTTACTTGCTGACCGTCGTGGCCCTGTTGCAGCTACCGGCGCTGGCGGCCAATTGGCGACTGCATGAAGTCGAACTAGCCCTGCTACAGACTCAACCATCCACGCCCGCTGAGCCACGCGAGCGAATGCTGCAGATACTGAGTGCACTCGAAGCCAAGCTTGGACCAACGCCGCACGCCTTGGTGCGGGTTCGGCAAGCGCTGAGCGTGCGCCAACGCATCGAAGTGCAACCGATGGGGGCGGCGGCACGAATGGCGACATCGCTGGTCTACTTGAGTCTGCTGCTGGTGCCGGTGGTTGGCTTGTTGGGCTACAGCCATTTGCTGGGCGGCGATGCTGAGCTGCAGGCCCGCTTTGAGGCGCAGGCCAGTACGCGGGTCGCTTTGCAAGCAGAAGCGGCCACGTTGTCCTTGGCAACCCTCGTGCGTGACCTCGCTATCGGCGCTGACGATGAGATTCCCGAAGCAGCAAGCTCGATGGCGTTTGCCCGTGCAGAAGCACGTTTGGGGCGGCCGCTGCCGCTTGAATTGCGCTCGTTCTACGAAGTCGCAGACGGCTTACCCGCGCTAGACCTGTTGCCGCTCGACCAAGTGGCACCGCCGACATCTGCGCAGGTCGAGATGCTGAGCGGCGTTGATCATCGGCTGCACTTGGAAGATAGCGTCGGCACTTGGGTCGAGCTGGAAGCCGCGACCGCTGAGCGCTGGTGGCATCTGGGCGGCTGGGAAGACGCGCCTCTGTTCTATCTGCCCGACCCGCATCCGCGCCTGCCCACGACTCGAATCATCAACTACCTCATCGAATCGCCCGGTGTGCATACCAGCTTGCGCGATTACCTCGATCAGCAGTGGGCGGAACAGAAGATGATGAAGCAGTTGGATTGAGGGCGGTGCGCCAAGGACTCGGCACAAAGTAACGTGTCTGCAGACCGTCGCCGCTCCGGGCTCTCACTTCCGCAACTTGCGTCGATTGGTGCATCCTTCCGGTTCGCCAGTGCTCGCCAGCCAATTTGAGAAGGGGAAACTCATGAAGCGGTGGATGATCTGCATTCTTGTTCTGGTTGCAACTGCCGCGCATGGTCAGCAAGTTGCGCCTCGGTTGGGTGATTTTTTCAGTTCGGGGACCATCACGAAGACGGCTTATGCGGCGGATGGCAGCTTGCTGGTTGGCGGAACCTTTGATCGAGTCGGTAACCTTGGGCGCCGCAACCTGGTGCGATTTGCGCCGGATGGAACCTTGGACACCACGTGGGTGCCCAATCCCGACGGCTTGATTCGCGGGATCGTTTTTGACCCTGCTGGCAACGTATACGTCGTGGGCAATTTCAAGAACATCGCGGGGGTTGTAAGGCCAGGTGTCGCCCGATTCCTGGCCGGTAGTCCATACGTGTTGGACACCACCTACCTGGCCGATGTGCCTATCTCGGCGACTACCGTCGATGCTATCGCCAGACGCTCGGACGGCACGGTCTATGTCAGCTATTGCTTACCAGCAACGCCTTCTTCCACTTGCAAGGTCGTTCGTCTGGATGCGCAGGGTCTTGCGATAAACACTTTTGATGTCACAACCAACGGCGCGGTTTTTCCCATCGCGCTTTCGCAGGACGAACAATCGGTGTTGATTGCGGGCTTCTTGACGTCGGTTGGCGGGGTCACCATTCCCTCGCGCGCCAATTTCGCCAAGCTCGACGCCACTACCGGCGCGATGAGTGTTAATTGGGTCCCGTTCGCCACCGGCAACGGGAGAGTGCGGGCGATGATTCCTGACGGCCCCAATCACATGCTGGTCGCGGGCACGATACCTGGCGGGGCCGATGGAATGGCACGAGTCGCTCTGGCGGATCCCGGCACGGCCGATATTGGCTTTGGACCGGATCTGGGACCCGCGACCAGTGTCCAACTGAACGAAGTACTTCGCCTGCCAGACAATGACCTGTTCATAGCCGGCCTTTTCACCTTGATCGACGGACAAAGTCGCAACTCCTTGGTCGCCAGGCTTGCGCCAGATGGGACAGCGAGGCCCGGCTGGGGTGTCAACGCACCCTTAGGTGGCGCCTTCTCGGAAACCATGTCGGTTTCTCCTGCGGGCCGTGTTGCCAAACCGAGCCTCGCGGTAGCTGGTGGCATCACGCGAACGACCATGTACGAGCTAAGCAATGTTGACGGCAGTGATGTCGGCGCCCTTGCTTCGGCGACCTTTTCCGCTTCAGCAGTATTTCGGCAGATTGTGCGTGAACCCGTCTCGGGTCGGATTTTTGCTGGAGCAGGGGGTTTGGAAGAGATCGACGGGCGTACCAGTCACGCGGTATTTGCCTTCCAGCCGAATCTGCAGCCCGATCTGGCCTGGACGTCAATGCTGGGCTCCAAGGTCCGAATGGGCGGCAATGTATACATGAGCACTGGTCCCACCGCGTTGATCCTAGGCGGCTTCGGCTTTGGGACCGACAGTTTGCAGGTGGCGGGACTGTATCGCTTGAATGCCGTGGACGGCAGCAATAACAGCTGGTTTCCGCAAGCTTCCGCCGGTGTGGGTCTCGGCACCCAAGCACCCTCGGCAGTCGGCGTTGACGAAGCGGGTGGTTATGCCTATACCGTCGGCATCAACACTAACGCCAACGGAGTGGTGCTGCCGGGTGGCACATTCCGCCGCTTCGCACTCACCGACGGACTCCGCGACAGCACTTGGTTGAGCACCATTACGCTTGGTGCCGGCGCGCCACCCATGTTGGTGGCGGACGGCTTTGTTTACCTCGGCAATGTGAACTCAACGGCGGCGACCGACAACTCGACGGTCATTGGTCTTGCCCGCTATGCAGTTGCAGGCATCGGCCGTGCCGATCCAAACTTCAAGCCGTTCCAAGCCATTACCAACATCCAAGCG
Organism: Pseudoxanthomonas sp.; assembly: GCA_031408455.1. GTDB lineage: Bacteria > Pseudomonadota > Gammaproteobacteria > Xanthomonadales > Xanthomonadaceae > JANNWF01. The sequence goes on from JANNWF010000575.1 coordinate 15,107, forward strand.
ATGGCGCATGACGCCAGCCATATCTACGTGGCAGGCAGCGCGACCTTGGCGCGGATCAGCCTGCTGACTGGACTCATTGATCCGACCTGGCGGCCGACGACAGCCACCAGCATTGGCACGGTCAACAGCATTTCGATTGCCGAAGATGGCAGCGTGTTGGTGGCGGGATCAGTGAATCTAGGCTGCGGCGGCACGCCAGTCTCGGCGGCGCGCATACAGTCAGGTGGCAACGTCGACCCGACATGGCGCGTTAGTTTGGACGGGCCTGCGAACTCAGTGCTCGCGGTTCCACCTGCGGATGCGCTCATCGCTGGTGGCTTTCGAACCGTAAACGGCGCCGCACATGATGGTCTCGTCCGCATCGGTCGATCCAACACGGTATTTATTGATGGGCTTGGCGACCCTACCTGCGTGAGATAGAAGCAGCCGAGCACGGTCGCGCGCGGCGCGCGTACGCCGTCG
>JANNWF010000576.1:0-5144 GCA_031408455.1 Pseudoxanthomonas sp.
CGAGCTGATCCTCTCCTTGCAGGAACAGAACCACCACGACAACGTCGACGCGGCAACGGCGGCGAGCGACGGCTTCACCAGCGTTCGCCATGACCCCGCAGTGCTACAGGCGATGAACCGCGCCTACCCGTCGGCCATCGCCGTGGCTGACGGCCAGCTGGCTGGCTACTGCCTGATGATGCCGCAGGGCTTTCGCGACCAAGTTCCCTTGCTGCAACCCATGTTTGCGCTGCTGGAACAACTGCACTGGCGCCGACAGCCGCTGGCTGGCGACCCGCGCTGGTTTGTGATGGGCCAAGTCTGCGTGGCGCGTGCCTTTCGTGGCATGGGTGTATTCGACGGCGTGTACGGCCATCTGCGGGAGACCTATGCGTCGCAGTTCGACTTCGTCGTGACCGAAATTTCGCAGCGCAACCTGCGCTCGCTGCGGGCGCATCGACGGGTCGGTTTTGAAACTTTGCACGCCTATACCGACCCGAACTCGGACGAGCGCTGGGAGGTGGTGGTCTGGGACTGGCGGTGACCGAATATTGTCGCTGCGTTGTTCGCAGATGGCCCGATGGACCGCGCATCACGTGAACTTGCTCGGCTGCTTTTGTAGAGCCGACCGAGCGAAGCGAAGGGGTGCGCGCAGCGCGTGAACTTGCTCGGCTGCTCTAGAAGGCTGCAACCAACTCGCTCCGCCGCCTCTGCGGTTTTGCGTCTACCGTCTTGGCGTAGCAGTCGCTCCCGACGCCTCGCTCCAAACCATGTACACATCGGCACGCGCGTAATGCGAATCGGGCTTTAGCGCCTTCTGGTATTCAAATCCCACGCTCTCATACAAGCGCAGCGCCGGACCGAGCTTGGTGCTGGTTTCCAGAAACAGTAAAGCGCCTTGCCTGTGTTTGAACTCGGCTATCGCCGCTTCCATCAGCAAGCGCCCGACACCGAGTCCTTGGTGGCCTTCGTCCACCGCCATCTTGGTCAGCTCATAGTTGCCAGGCGCCTCGCACTTCAGCGCGCAGGTGCCAATGACGGCGTCACCCAGTTGTGCGAAAAAAATCGCTCCACCAGATTCGAGTATCTCGGCCTCCGGTTGCGACAATACGCGATGGTCAATTTCTTCGAGATAGAAATACTTGCGCAACCACGCGGCATTGAGGCTGTAGAAATGCTCGCGCAAATCGCTGCTGAAGGGCAGGATGCGCACGGCCGCGCGATCATTGGCGGTAGTTCGTGCAACGATGGTGGCTGCAATGGTCGGCTCGATCAAACGCTCGAATCGAATCAAGACATCGAGCACATCGATGCCCTCGGCTTGGCAGCGTTCAGCAAGTACCTGCTCGATGGCGCGCCACGCCGGTTTAGCTTCGCGCAGAGCGGTCTGGGACTTCTCCGTCAGCGCCAATCTTCGCCTGCGCTTGTCTTCCTGATCGGCGGTGGCAACCAGCCAGCCATCCAGTACCAGCTTGTCGGCCAGCTGGCTGACGGCCGAATGCGTTTGCCCAATTGCCTCGGCGATCTCGCCGACCGTGCACGGGCCACGATCATGCAGTAGTCGTAGTAACGGAAACCAGCGCCCCTGCACAGCCAGTCCGCGACCGCGGTAGACCGCATCGGCAATCGCGTAGAGACGGTCACTGAGCGCCCGCATATGGCTGCCAAGCGCCAGCAAGCCTAGCTCGTTGACAAATTGCATCGGCTTCCTTACGTAACTTACGTAACTGCTAACCTATATTCAATCGAGACAACAAACAATAGTCGCAAGCACAAAAAAGGTTACGCGAGCCACTGAGTAGGCCGGCAAATCGGGCGGAACATGCCCAAGCGCAACATCAAGCGTTCGCGGTGCGCCTTCGCTCAGCCATTGGTGGTCAAGGTCTCGTAGGCGAACCGCATGATCTCCGGCACCCCAACTGCACCACTTTGTCGCCCCAGCTCGCGGCCGCTGCGAAACAGGATCAAGGTCGGAATGCTGCGCACGAGAAATCGGGCGCCCAAGGCGGGCTGGGCTTCGGTATCGACCTTGCCCAAGCGGACCTGCGGCTCCAGCCGGACAGCGGCAGCTTCAAACTGGGGTGCCATCGTCCGACACGGGCCGCACCAGGGCGCCCAGAAATCGACCAACAGCGGCAGCTCACTGCGCTGCGCGTGGACGTCGAAGCTCTGCTCATCGAGCGCTACTGGATGGCCCGTGAACAGCGCCTTCTTGCAGCGACCACAGCGCGGATCGGCGTCCAGACGCTCGCTCGGAACCCGGTTCAGGGCGTGGCAGTGCGGGCAAGCCAATTGCAGGGATTCGCTCACGACCCACCCTCGAAACTCTTGTCGCCCATCAGCACTCGGCCTTCCGCGTCCTTGACCGTGACTTCCACCTGTATGCCCTCGCGGACGCTTTGGGTGACCACGCAGTAGTTTTCGAACTGCGCGAGGATGCGATCCAGATGCTCGTGACTGCCGGCACCTTCGGCCAATTGCAGTTCGACCTCCGCCTTGGGAATACGCCAACGACCATCCGCATTGCGCTCGCTGCGGGCGGTGATAACCGTGTGCAGCGATGCCGGCGAATTCTTGAACTTGCGCATGGCGAACAACAGGCTGGCCGATAGACAGTTGGCGATGGCAACCAGCAGCACTTGCGTCGGGCCGGGGCCAGTGCCGGCACCCAGCGGCGCCGCTTCATCGGTATGCAGATCCTCAAGATCGGTGCCCTCGAAGTGGACGCGGAAGGCATAACCTTCCTCCAGCTGCAAGGTGACGCGGATTTCATTGGACTCACTCATGAACGACGCTCCTGATGAACCAGCGGTCGATAGTAGAGCAGCAAGACTGGCAAGCGGATCAATGGCGTCGTGAACGCTGTTACCGGCCTCAATGTCCCGCCACGCGTTGCAGCTTTCAAACAAAAGCAAGTCTGCTAGCATGATTCATAGTTATAAAATGACTCATTAGGCGTCAACGTGGCATATCGTCCAAAGGACTCGCCACCCAATCGCTTGTGTCCGGCACGCGCACGCGCCGGAATGCCAAACCCGGATCCCGCTTGCTCTCACGGAGGAACTCATGACCGCCCACTACGCCATTCACGACGGGGTTGCCGTCATTACCTTGGACAATCCTCCCGTCAATGGCATGGGCATAGCCACGCGCCGGGCGATCGGCAGTGGCATTCAAAGCGCGTTGGACGATGCCGCGGTGGTCGCGATCGTGATTGCCGGCGCCGGCCCGTCGTTCTCCGGTGGCGCTGATATCCGCGAGTTCAATACGCCAAAAATGCTGCAGGAACCCAACCTGCATTCCTTGATCGCGATGCTGGAAGAAAGCAACAAGCCCGTGGTGATCGCGGTACACGGGGTGTGCATGGGCGGCGGCTTGGAGCTTGCGCTGGGTGCGAACTATCGAGTCGCCTCAGCCGGTACGCAGGTTGCGTTGCCAGAAGTGAAGATCGGTCTGCTGCCGGGTGCTGGCGGCACCCAACGATTGCCACGCGCGATCGGTTTGGAGCCGGCGCTCAACATGATCGTCTCCGGCAATCCCGTGAACAGTGAAGTGCTTGCGCAGATTCCGGATCAGAAGTTGTTTGACAAGGTCATTGATGGCGATCTGCTCGCTGGCGCGATTGCGTTTGCCAAGGAACAGGCCGCTGCGACGTCGACACATCCGCGCCTGCGCGATCTGCGCGTGAAGCACGACAACGCCGAAGCCTTCATTGCGGTCGCACGCAATACGGTGGGCGCGGTGGCCAAGGGCTATCCGGCGCCGCTGAAATGCATCGAGGCCGTCAAAGCTGCCGTGCAAAAGCGCTTCGACGATGGTCTGGCCGCCGAGCGCGAGGGCTTCGTGGCCTTGATGATGTCGGCGGAATCGCGCGCGCTGCGGCATGCGTTTTTTGGCGAACGCGCGGCCTCGAAGATTCCCGATGTGCCCGAAGACACCCCAAAGCGATCCATCCGGCAGGTTGGCGTGATCGGCGCCGGCACCATGGGGGCTGGCATTGCGATGAACTTCCTCAACGCTGGCGTGCCGGTGGTGATTCTGGAGACCAAGGCCGAGGCGCTGGAACGCGGCGTCGCCACCATCAAGAAAACCTACGAGGGCAACGTCAAGAAAGGCTCGCTGACCGAAGCGAAGTTGGCGCATCGACTGGCACTGCTGTCCAGCACGCTAAATTACGTCGATCTCGTCGACGCCGATCTGATTATCGAAGCCGTGTTCGAGGACATGGGCGTCAAGCAGCAGGTATTTTCGCAGCTGGATGCGGTGGCCAAGCCCGGCGCGATCCTCGCGTCCAACACCTCAACGCTCGACCTCGACCAGATTGCTGGATTCACCAATCGACCCAAGGACGTGGTCGGCATGCACTTCTTCAGCCCCGCACATGTGATGAAGCTGCTGGAAGTGGTGCGTGGCAAAGCGACCGCTGTGGACGTGCTGGCGACTGTCATGGCGGTGGCCAAACAGATCCGCAAGACCGCAGTCGTTTCCGGCGTCTGCGATGGTTTCATCGGCAACCGGATGATCGAGCAATACAGCCGTCAAGCCGGTTTCCTGCTCGACGAAGGTGCCCTGCCCGCGCAAGTCGATGCAGCGATGGAGAAGTTCGGCTTCGCGATGGGTCCGTTCCGCATGAGCGATCTCGCCGGCAACGACATTGGCTGGGCTATCCGCAAGCGGCGCTACATCGAGCGCCCTGAGCTGACTTACTCGAAATCCGCCGACTTGCTTGCCGAGCGTGGCCGCTTTGGACAGAAGACTGGTGCGGGTTGGTACGACTACAAGCCAGGTGATCGCAAGGCCTACCCGAATGCCGACGTCGACGCGATGGTGATTGCACATTCGGCATCGCTACGTATCACCCGTCGGGCGATCAGCGATCAGGAAATTGTTGAGAGACTGGTCTACTCGCTGGTCAACGAGGGTGCGCTGATTCTTGCAGAAGGCATCGCCAACAAGGCCAGCGACATCGACATCGTGTACTTGTTCGGCTACGGCTTTCCGCCCTACCGCGGCGGCCCGATGCGCTATGCCGATGAGGTCGGTCTGTACAACGTCGTGCGCGCCATGAACCGCTACGCGAAGGCGGACAGCGACAACCGTCAGGCCGGTGCGTGGACTGTCGCACCGTTGCTTGCGCAGCTTGCCACCGACGGCCGCGCATTCAC
>JANNWF010000577.1:0-1786 GCA_031408455.1 Pseudoxanthomonas sp.
GCACGCTGTTCGACGTCGAGCACCTGTACCGTGACGAGGACCTCGGCCTCGCCAAACTGGCGCGTCGCATCGATCTGAGCCCGCATCAGCTTTCCGAACTGCTGAACGTGCGCTTCGGCGAAGGCTTCTCGAAATTCGTGCGCCGGCACCGGGTGTCTGCCGCCCAGCGGATGCTGATCGATGAACCGCGCGCCTCGGTGTTGTCGGTGGGGCTGGCGGTGGGTTTTGGCTCGCAGTCGACCTTCTACGCCGCGTTCAAGGAGTTGACCGGGCTGGTTCCGGGTGAGTTCCGACGGCGAAATCTCCCATCCGATCATTCCGGATGCACGCAAGTCGTTGATTGAAAACGACAGAGACAAAAACGTGTTCCGCGACGATCATTTCGGAAGCTTCACCCGTCGGGCAGCGGCATCGTGGCGTCTCACCCACTACGGAGACCTGCCATGCCCACCGAAAACAACTTCCTCGTCGTCAACGCCATCTACGGCCTGTACCTCGTCATCTCCATCGCGCTGACCATATGGGTGGCCCGCGTGCTGTCCAGTACCGGCGAGACCTTCTTGATACGCTGCTTCGGTCACGACGCAGACCTGGCCCGCTCAACCAACCGGCTGCTGGTGATCGGCTTCTACCTGGTCAATTTGGGCTTCATCGGCCTGCGGCTGGGCGCTTGGACGCCCGGCAACGTGAATCTGATCAGCGAGGTCGGCACACGCGTCGGCGTGACGTTGCTGGTGCTCGGCGTAATGCACTTCTTCAACATGCTGATGATCGCCCGGATGGGCCGCACGATTCGCAGCTGGATTGCCGACTTCGGCCCGGCCACGCCCCAACCGCCCGCGCTTCCGCGCTGAAGGGGGCCGCCATGAAGGCGATCCTCATTGCGACACTGGGCGCAATTCTCGTGCAGCCGATCGTGTTTGTGCCGTGGTTCGCGGCGACTTCCCTCGTCGCGGACGGAGAGGATGCGTTCATTACGGTCGTGGTGGCCATCGCGGCGGCCCCGATGGTGTGCGTCGTCGCGGCACCGTTCGTCATCCTCATCGGCATCCCGGCCGGGTTGCTGCTGCGGCACACGCAGCATCGCGGTATCTGGCTCGCCCTGATTGGATCCGTTGCCGCGGCGACGCCGTGGGCCACCATGGTGGCTGAACGCGGCTTTCAGGATGGGCTGGGGTGGAGGGAGCTCGCGCCGCTGCTCGTGCTTGGTCTACACGGTCTTGCGGGGGCTTTGGCATTCGATTTTGTCTGGCGTTGGATGGCCTGCGAAACAGGCACCGGCAGATCGGGGTCAAGAAAGGCTCTGCGTGAGGGCGACCCCTTACCCCCGGCCCCTCTCCCGCGGGGAGGGAGCGAAGCGCGCGGGTGAGTCGTGATTACTGGGCTGTTTCAGCAACTTAGCCGGATGCTTCGCGCCAGGGGTTGAGGATCGACGCGCCGGTGGACTCGAAATCGGCGGCATTGCGGGTAACCACGGTCAGGCCGTGCACCAGCGCGGTGGCTGCGATAAGCGCGTCACGCTCGGCGCGGGGATCGGGTACGTGGAGCGTGGCGCAGCGCTGTGCAACTGCCAGATCCACGGCAAGCACCCTCCCGGTAAACGCCGGTAGCACTTGCTTCTCGAGCCATGTCCGCAGCACTTCGCCTTGGGCGGGATCGCGACGAGGTATAGAAAATTCAAGCGCCCTTTTCTGGCAGTTTGGCGGCTGGGCGGCAGCCGCGCCAGCGCCGGTTTGGGCAGTTTTCAGCGAGCACCAAAAGTTCGTGAACGAACGACCGCTTTGCC
>JANNWF010000578.1:0-2148 GCA_031408455.1 Pseudoxanthomonas sp.
GCGTTTTTGCCAGTACATGGATGTACTGTCAAAAACCCCTCCCAACTGCCGCGAACTCGCGGCTTCATCGCGAGCGCCACATCGGGGTCGCCTTTCTTTTGGTTACTTTTCTTTGGCGAAGCAAAGAAAAGTGACTCGGCCGCCGCCGTAGGCGGACGAAACCGGGCGACTAGCCAGACTAAAGCGAAAGAAGCGAAAAGCTGGATTCCGGCCTTCGCCGGAATGACGAATTTCAGGCTGGATTTCGGCCAACGCCGGAATAACGAGCAAACAGTATGACCACCAACAACTTCCAATTCCTCGACATCCCCCGCCGCATGCCGCAAGAACTGCCGGTGCCTGTTCGGCTGATCGGTTGGCAGGAAATTTATGGCCAATTCGGGGCCAAGGAGGCGGCGGATCAGGCGGGGCGGTGCTTGGATTGCGGGAATCCGTATTGCGAGTGGAAGTGCCCGGTGCACAACTACATTCCTAACTGGCTGAAGCTGGTCGAGGAAGGCCGGTTGTTCGAAGCCGCGACCTTGGCGCATGAGACCAATCCGCTGCCGGAAATCTGCGGCCGGGTGTGTCCGCAGGATCGTTTGTGCGAAGGCGATTGCACGCTCAATGATGGGTTTGGTGCGGTGACGATTGGTGCGGTCGAGAAGTACATCGTCGATGAGGCGTTTCGACTGGGCTGGCGGCCCGACATGTTGAATGTGCAGCCCACCGGCAAGCGCGTGGCCATCATTGGTGCGGGGCCCGCAGGGCTGGCGGCGGCGGATCGCTTGGTGCGACGCGGCATTGCTGCGGTGGTGTTTGATCGTTACGAAGAGATTGGTGGGTTGCTCACCTTCGGCATTCCGCCGTTCAAGTTGGAAAAAGAAGTGATTGCCACGCGCCGCTCGGTGCTGGAAGCGATGGGCGTGGTGTTCACGCTTTCGACCGAGATCGGGCGTGACCTCAGTTTCGAGAGCTTGTTACGCGATTTCGACGCGGTGTTCGTTGCTACTGGCGCCTACACGTTTGTCGATGGCGAATTGCCTGGCCAAAGTTTGCCAGGCGTGATGCCGGCGCTGCCGTTTCTGATTGCCAACGCGCGCCGCTTGTTGGGAACCGGGCCGGAGGACGATCCGGCCTTGGCCTTGCGCGACAAACACGTGGTGGTGCTGGGTGGTGGCGATACCGCGATGGATTGCGTGCGCACCTCCACGCGACTGGGTGCAGCATCGGTGACCTGTGTGTATCGACGCGATGCCGCCAGCATGCCGGGCTCGCGCCGCGAGGTGAAGAACGCCACCGATGAAGGCGTGCAGTTCCTGTTCAACCGACAACCCTTGGCCATCGTTGGCGAGCATGCGGCGACCGGCGTGCGCGTGATCGAGACACGTTTGGGGCCCAAGAATGCCAAGGGCCGCCGTGACGCCGAACCGGTCGCAGACACGGAAACGGTGATCGAGGCCGACGTGGTTATTCAGGCTTTCGGTTTTCGTCCAGTCCTGCGAATTGGATGGCCGAACATGGTGTTGAGCTTGAAGCCGACGGTCGCGTCCGCGTGCAGGGTGGGCTGCCGTATCAAACTTCTAATCCGAAGATCTTTGCCGGCGGCGACAATGTGCGCGGTGCCGATCTGGTCGTCACCGCGGTGCACGATGGCCGCGAGGCCGGCGAAGCGATCTCGCGCATGCTGCTGGCAACCTTGGTCGCGCAACCCGTGGCGCAGGTCTGATGGCCACCGATCTGAATGTGCTCGGCACTACGCTGCAAATCTGCAGCCGCGAGCCGATGACCGGTTGGCATCGCGACGGTTGCTGTCGTGGCGACCCATTGGATCGCGGCATGCATCTGGTGTGCACGCTGATGACCGCGGAATTTCTGACCTTCTCAAAAGCGCAAGGCAACGATCTCAGCACCCCGCGCCCGGAGTTTGCGTTCCCCGGTTTGCTGCCCGGCGACCGCTGGTGCCTGTGCGCGCTGCGCTGGAAAGAGGCCTACATCGCCGGCAAAGCGCCGCGCGTCATTCTCGAAGCAACCCACCTCAATGCCTTGGGTGTGGTGACGCTAGAGCAATTGCGCGAGCGCGCGGCAACGGCCTGACTAGATCGAAGGGCGGGTCTCGACGTCTCGACCCGCCATCGGCACAGCCGCAGACTGATTGGCGGGTCGAGA
>JANNWF010000579.1:0-2395 GCA_031408455.1 Pseudoxanthomonas sp.
ATGTCCTTGCTCAGCAAGGCATCACCTTCCAGCGACACCGCGCCACCAGTGCGGATGGGTGCGATCGCCACCGTCTGATTGACAAAGGGTGCTTGCGTCGACAGCGCTTTCAAAGGACTGAGATCAACCCAGCGCGCCGGATCGGCGGGGTTCTTGATCAGATTGCCGTAGGCCAACACCGAGGATTGGTAAATGCCTTGAAACGAGCCAGCGGCGTCGATGGTGCCTTCAAAGAAAGCAAGGTTCTCTGGCACATTCGACAAGTGCACCTTGGCCAACTCGTCCAGAGTCTCATTCACTTCCCACTTCAGCGCCGAGGCAATCAAAGGTGCATGGCCGGCGGGGTCATCGCGAACCAGGCGATTGCCTTCCATCAGGCCGTGCACCAAGCCCTGCAGCAGCTTCGGATTAGCCTGCGCAAAACCTTTGTTGACGATCAACAAGTCCGCAACGATTAGCAGGTTGCGATTGGAAACCAAGGCCTTGGCGCGCCCATTGCTTGCGGCCACCACCTCATCGGTGCGCGGCGACCAACCGACGCAACCATTCAAGCGTGGGGTCTGATTGGCCAACTCGTGTTGATAGGCATCGCAGGCAATGAACGCGTCCTCAAAGAACACCAAACCGAGTTCGTTGGGCCCGACTTTGCCATCCAGATCGCGCAGCGCCTTTACCGGTACGCCGGCTTCCGAGGCCAGATAGCGAATGAAAAACTCCGCCTCATTGAACTGCGACGAGGCGATGATCTTGCCCTTGAGTTGATTGATGTTGGCAATGCCCGCATCGACCACCACCATATCGGCACCGCGTGAGAATCCAATCTGCGCCGGCACCACGATTTCAAATTGCCGACCCACCACCGCGAGCACATCAGCCGTCGTCACCGAGGCCGCAATCCGGCCGTTGTTGAGTTTCGACCAACCTTCCTCTTCCGACAGTGTCAAGCGCACCTGAAATCCGAATTGCTTGGCGAACAAGGAATCCGGGTTTGGCGCCAAGCCGCCATTGGCAACGATCAGCCCGGCGTAGCCGGCGTATTCACTGATGTCGACGTCGATCACGCCGTCTTTGGGGACATAGGGCGCAGCGGCATCCAGCTGCGGCTGCCCGCTAACGGGCTCAATCGGCACAGGCGCATCGCCTTCCGGCGCATCGACGCTTGACGACGGTGTGGATTCGTCTTTTACCCTATCGCTGGTACCGCCGCCGTCCTTACCGCCCATGTCCTGCATGACCAGCCAGCCGCCTAGGCCAAGCAAGCCGACGACCAGCAGAATGGTGATGAACTTGCCCGCAGCGTTGCCGCGTTGACGAGGGTGTTTGCACGAATAGTTCATGACGAACTCCGATGGTGGAAGGACCTGACGGCTGGTGGACTCAACTACTTTCGCTGGCCCGCGCGCGCTGCTTGCTTGGGACTGGCGGTGGACCTTGCAGAACGCTTTGGGGCAACTGATGTGACGTACTCAAGTCAAGGCTACTGAGCAGATCGCGCTGACTATTGAGCCAGTGATTGGCCTCGTTGAATGAAGCCGCCAATGCATCCAACGAGGACCCAATCTGCTCATCATCGGTGACCAACAGCGCTTGTTCGCGAATCAGCGCAATTTGCTGATCGATGCGTTCCAGTTCGGCTTGCACGTACTCCAAGCGGCGGCCCGCGCTGCTATGGGCCTCTTGGCGTTGGTCGATCACCGCCTTTTGCTGTTCCAGCGAGCGGCGCAACTCTGGGCTGACCTCCGGTTTCTCCAGCCGCGCGACGATTTGCGCTTCCTGGGCTTCTAGCTTTGTATGCTCGGCGGTGGCCGTGGCGACCACCCCGGCAATGGCTTGCCTAGCGACCAACAGGCGCAGATGCAGCCAGACTAACTGCTCCAGACTTGTCACGTGGGTTTGCAGCATTGGCGAACTGCCCAAGGTCGCAAATATCTCCCGCGAACGCGCTTCGATATGGCGTTGTCGCTGTTGCTGTGCGGAGTCCAGTTGATTGAGGAAACCCGCATAGCGCTGATCGATGGGATTGGCTTTTGCAGAATCCCCGTCGACGACCGCCCGGAAGCGCTTGTTGCTGCTCAAGCCGGCGAGATAGGCCATCTCGACGCCGATCCCCAAGGCCCAGAAACCGGGGCTCAGAAACACACCCATCAGCGCAAACGCCGCCAAGCCAAAGAAGTTGGGAGGAATGGGCATGCCGATCGGTCGGGCGACAAATGCCTTCCACCAGTAACGCAGCTCGCTCATTGGATCGACGCTGAATGCAACGATGACTCGCCGGCACCGGGTTCACCCAAGGGGCGCAGGATGGGTGGCACGAATGCCATGTCAGTGGCCTCGCGAATGGCGATGCGCATCTGGAACTCGAGCACGTCGCGCGGCACCGGCGCTTGATAGCCCT
>JANNWF010000580.1:0-1628 GCA_031408455.1 Pseudoxanthomonas sp.
CCTGCCCGCTCGCCACGCCTGTTCGGCGGCCGCGATGACCCGGCGAGGATTCAACAATTTGAGATTCATGGCGGCGCTGAGCCGGCTGTGAAACAACCACGGCTCAAGTGTCCACATCGCATCCTGCCAATCGCCAAACGCGACCAGCCGATGTTCGATGAAATCGTGCAGCGCAAGCTCAGCATCAGCCGCTGTCACCGGCCAGTCGAACAGGCTTAGATCGCCGGGGTGATCGGCGAACCGGCGCTCAACCATGTCGATCACTTGGCGAGTGATTGAATCCGGCGCAAAGGTGCGCGGTGGTCGATGTGCAGGCGGACCCGACTTGCCGAAACTCTTGCGATTCTCCTGATCGAAATTCCAACTGCCGCCGACCGGCTTGCCGTGCTCCATCAGCACATCATGGTGGTCGCGCATCTCTCGATAAAAGTACTCCATCCGCAGCTGCTTGCGACCCTGCGCATGCGCCGCGAACGCGTCGTGCGTGCACAAAAAATGCGTGTCTTCGCGTATGTCGAGGTCCACGTTCGCGGCGATGACAGCGGCTTGGATATCCGCTTTGACTTGCCACTCGCCGGGCTCAACCAGAATCACCCGCTGCGGCCGGAGCTGTGCCAGCGAGCGTGTCAGAACGTCTGCCAACGATGCGCCGGCGCAGTCCAGATGCTCGCCCGCGCTACCCCGCCAAATCGCCGCGTCGTGAGTCAATTCGCGGTAGACCAACGGCCACTGCCGGGTTTGTAGCACCTGACAGAAATGTCGCATCGCCGCTAGGAACATCACGGTGCGCGGCTTGCTGGACCACACTTTAGTGCTCTCGTGGTCGACTTCGGCCATCCAGATCACGTCTTGCGCGGGGTCAAATCCACTGAACGCCGCCGACTCCGCGTCCAGCTGATCGCCTAGCACCACAACCAAATGGCGGATCATGCACTGCGTCCTTGGCGCTGCCGACGGCAACGTTCGCTGCAATGTTTCACCGCGTCCCAGCATGACGCCCACGCCTTGCGCCAAGCGTAGGGACGCGCGCAAGCGACGCAGATTTTTTGCGGCAGATGCTGTTTCTTGACGCCTCGCATGCAGCTTCCTCGACACCGGCAGCACAATGGTTTACACGGCGGCGGGTGCGAGGCTTGTGATGGCAGCTGCGTAGTTGACTATGAGCTTTCTGCACACCGTTGCCATTCTGCTATCGCGGAGCTCACAGGCGCGGTATCAGCAAGCGGCATGCGGCTAGGCAACTGTAGGGCGCAATAGTCAAAGGGCATTGCGCCCAACGGTGGTTGGACTTCGGCATGTTTTGGAGCTTGGGTCGCACGCACGATGCCTCGCTGCAACATCGACCTAAACAGCGACTGCGCCATCCGTTTTCGACAGGGCTCGATCAAAGGTGCCAAGCGGCAGATGCCCGGCAGCACGCGCAATCTCCACCACTAAGCAATCGGTGAAACTCACTTGCTTCGTTTGTCGATACTGGGCGAGCGCTGCAGCAACCACGTCAGCACGCTCGATCACCAAGGTTTGGTGCTGAAGGAGCATATCGACCGTGATGTCGATTTGCTTACGACCAAGTTCGAATACGGATGTGAGTACCCATACGCACTCGGCCAAAACCAAGTGAGAAACCC
>JANNWF010000581.1:0-4612 GCA_031408455.1 Pseudoxanthomonas sp.
GTTCGCGATCACCCGGATTGATCCGTTCTGGGCTGTAGCCGACGGTGAAATCGAGGTTGAAACGCAGGCCGGAGGCGTGCTCAAGTTCTGGCACGCAGATTTCTTCGGTGGCACCCGGATACACCGTTGATTCGTAGATCACCAAGTCGCCTGCGGCCAGCACCTTGCCGATCATCCGGCTGGCGCTGATCAGCGGACCAAAATCTGGGCGCTTGTGCTCGTCGATAGGCGTGGGCACCGCAACGATGTACACCGTGCGGTCGGCGAGGTCGGCGAAGTCACAGCTAAATCGCAAATGGCAGGACTCGGCCAGTTCCTGCGCCTCTACTTCGCCGGTGTGGTCGATGCCGCGTTGCAGTTGGGCAACGCGCTCGGCGTGGATGTCAAAACCCAAGGTGTCAAGTTGCTTGCCAAATTCGCAGGCCAAGGGCAGGCCAACATAGCCAAGGCCAATGATGGCAAGGCGCGGGTCGCGAGAGATGGTCATGCGGTGCTTAGTTTCACTTCGATCAAAGGCGGATTTGCCAAGGCCGTGGCGCGAAGGACACGCGCTTGCCACGGCGGCGAAGAATAACGCGGACCGCAACTCGATCAAACGAGTGGATTACTCAACGTCGACCACCCCGGCCAAAATCAGCGCGCTGAGGAATACCCGCAGCAGTTTGGCGGACTGCGGGCTTGCCAAGCATGCATCCAAGTCGGCCAGCGAGACAGCTGATGTCGCCCGCAAGGCGAGCAAGGCCGGCACCAAAGCGGCGGCTGCGCGCCAATGGCGATTGCCGGCCCAGACCGCGACTTGGGTCGGATCCTCAAGCGCGCTGATCGCCAGTCGTCGACCCACCGCCAGTCGTAGCCGCGAGCCGGCGTGCAAACTTGCAGGTCGAGCTGCCGCAGCCGCAGGCAAAGGCAGGCGTGGCCTGACCACGATGGCGGAGTCGCGCGCCGCCAGAAAACGCTGCAATAGCGCATCGCGGTTGCTGTCAACGAAGGCTTTAAGCAGCCGCTCAACATAGTCGGCCTGCTCGGCTTCCGCCGCCATGTGCGGCACGTTCATCCGCGCTAACGGATGACTGCGCAACTCTGCCGCCAGCCACTCAAGCAAGTGACCACCGAGCGGCGGCTCGACAGTCAAGGTGAGGTGCAGGCTGGGCCCTTCCAGCGGCCGCGCGATATGCCACCAACCACGCGGCAGATACAGCAGGTCGCCTGCTTCCAACACGCCCTCCCAACTCGGCGCGCCGGTTGGCGTCGGCGCTGCATCCAGCTCGTCTTTGATCGGGTCCTCACGGGTCGGCCGGTAGACCTTCCAATACTTGCGGCCAGCGAGTTGCAGGATGAAATTTTCTTGACTATCCCAGTGCAGGTCAAAGCCTTCTTGGGCACCGAAACTCGCATACAGGTTGATCGTGGTGTTGGCGCGCAAGTCGTCGCCCACCGCATCGGCGAGTTGCCGTAAAGCCGGCACGCGCTCTTCCACGTGGTTCATGACCAAGGTGGCACCGCCGGTTAGACAGCGAGTCAACGCCGCTGATTTCAGAACCAGCTGCTCGCCGGTGGCTGTTCGCTGCGCATAGCGCTCGACATCGAGTGACTTGCCTTTTTCCACCAGCCGCAAATTGCCAACTGCAAATCGCTGCGTTTCTAGCAAGTCGGTGAGCGCCTGCCACGACAACGTGTCCGAGTACTGGCCAGCACCACCTGGTTGATGCAATAAGGTGGTTCCCCAGTAGTCCGCCAGAAACGCATCGCGGCCGAGCGGCATGATTAACTCATCGAAACAGCTTGCTAGTTGTTGGATTGAGGTGTTTTGCTTTTCCATCGAGGCATTCGACGCGGAGGAGATGGTCAAGTCAAGCCTACGGTCAGCTGCGTCATCGGCGCGCGCGCGGGCCGGATTGCGCCAACCAACGACGCCGAGGCCACGGCTTCTGGCAGTGTGGGCGCTGCGGTGGAATCGCGACTCAAGGTGCAGTGCGGCAGCAGCCAGCGAGACCGCCGTCGGGATTCGCTCCAAGATTGCCGCAAGCGACTGCAGGTGTCCCTCGTCTGCCTGCCGGCCGTTAGCGCAACATGCAAGCGAGCGCGAGGCTCAACTTTGGATCGTTTCCCTGGGCGACGGCGAAGTGACAATGCGATCCCTGCTGAAGCTGATCAAGCGTCCAAGTCATGAAGGGCTCCCAGCCCTTGCGTTGAGTCCCGGCGATGCTGTGGGAGGGCCAGAGAGAACGCAGAGATTCGCAGAGTTACGCGAGTTCCTGCTCGGTGCGCGATACAAAACTCTCCTGCTTCTCTGCGCTTCTCTGCGCCTCCGCAAGCGCCTCTGGGCCCTTTAGCGCGACGGCAGCACCAACTTGCGGGCGGGGCGGCCGATCAAATCCAGAAACCGATTGAATACCGCCTCAGCGCGCGGTTGCATCACGGCCAGTTGATTGGCGGAGGCGGCACGAATCGATTCGGCGTTTTGTTCGATCCCGGCGCTGGCCAATTCCTCCGCATAGCTGGGTGAACTCAGCCAGCGCTCGATCAGCGGCTGGTCCATTTCCAGATGAAACTGCAAGCCATACGCATTTTCGCCGTATCGAAACGCCTGCTGCTCGCAGCTTGTTGTGCGCGCGAGTTGGGTGGCTCCGGCGGGCAAATCATAGGTGCAGCCGTGCCACTGAAACACCGGGCTGGCCGGCGTCAGCGGCGAAACCACTGGATCGGCGTGACCATGCTCGGTCAGCTCCAACGGATACCATCCGATCTCCTGCAGCGTATGCCGGCGCACCGGTGCGCCCAGCGCATGCGCAAGCAGCTGGGCGCCCAGGCAAATTCCCAGCACTGGCTTGCCCAGCTTCAACGCGCGTTCAATGGCACGCAACTCGGTGCGCAAATGCTGCCGCTCGCTGTGTTGATCGACGTTCATGGGGCCGCCCAACACGATCAGGCCACGATAGCGATCGATGTCGGGCTCGGCATCCGGATGGCGCTCAAAATTGACGAAACGAATGCGATGCCCGCGTGCGCGAATGAGCCGGTCCAAGGTGCCCAAGGGTTCGGCGGCAACATGCTGGAAGACAAGAATGCGCGGCATCTAGTCAGTCTTTACCACTGCGTCTGGAAAGTTCAGTTGTCCGTCAATCACGGTTTGGGTCTGCCCGCCGATCCAACTGCGACCACGTTCGTCATAGCGGACCTCGATCATCGCATCACGCCCCAGTTCGCGCCCTTGGCTGACTCGATAGCCCTGCGCCAATGCGCCGTTGGGTTCGCGCAGGCGCAGGAAAGCAGCGATCAGGCCATTCGCTGCGCCCGAGGCCGGATCCTCGTTGATGCCGACGCCGCAGGGAAACGCCCGCACCACCAGTTCAAAGTCAGCGCTGCTGCTGCGCGCAAACACGCACAGCCCGAGACTATCGGTGGCCTTGGCCAGTTGGGCGATCGCTGCATGATCGGGCTGCCACGCGCGCAGGCTGGCTTCATCGGCAAGCTCAGCCAGCCACCAGCGTCTGCCACCGGCCACCAGAGCGGGTGGCAGGATGCCCAAATTCAGTCCGTCCATAACCGCCGCCAACTCCGCCAGATCGGCAGGCGCAGCGGCAACCACGTCGGCGGCCGGAGTTTGCACGAAGATGCGGCGTTGCGGGCCTGCGCCTTCCACTCGCAAAGAAATATCGCCGGCCAAGCAGGACTGTTGCAGTTGGTCGGCATGCGCCAGCGCGAAACCCGCCTCCAAGGCCGCATGCGCGCTGCCGATGCTGGGATGGCCAGCAAACGCGATCTCGCGGAACGGCGTGAAGATCCGCAGTTGATAACTGGCGCTGGGCGAGGCCGGTGGCAGCAAGAACGTGGTCTCGACCAATTGCGTCCACGCCGCAAACGCCTGCATGCGCGCGCTGCTCCACGCGTCGGCGCCGATCACCACACCCAAGGGATTGCCACCACCGGCGCGGGCGGTGAAGACGTCGACCTGCAAATAGCGCAGGCTGGAGGAGGCGTTCAATGCTTACTCCCCGGCCGTGTTGTCGCGTTCGGGAAAGCAATTGGCGGTGATGCCGCAGCGGTAATGAAACCCATTGTTTCGACAAGTAGCATTGAGTGATTGGCGGTAGCGAAGTGGTGGGGTTGCAAGGCGCGCTAGAAGATCGCGCCAGCAAAATCAGCAAGCGCGGCCAAATGGTAGCGAATGTGGGGCCGACTAAGCCTCATCCGACTTGGTATATGGGGATATCGCTGGGCCGCCATCGAAACCTGTCGCCTCAGCGCGGTGTTTGCAATAATCTGTCACTCAAGAATCGACCCGAGCATCTGACTCGGCGCACGAGCCAGATCGAACCAAGGATCGCAGTGAGCAGAGACGTACCCGCTGACCGTACCGTTCGCGTCGCGCCACCTTCATTGCAGACCGAACTTCGGCCGTGGTGCTTGGTGGTCGTGTCGGGCACCGGCATTGGTTCGCGTTTCGAGCTGGGCGAGTTCGCCACCATTGGTCGCGACACCGGCGTCGACATACGCATCGCTGAGCCTTCCGTCTCGCGCAATCATTGCCGGGTATGGCGCAAGCGCGGTGGGTATTGGGTCACCGATTTGGGCGCGACCAATCCGACTCGCGTCAACGGGATGAAGGTGG
>JANNWF010000582.1:0-3786 GCA_031408455.1 Pseudoxanthomonas sp.
CAAGACTCGCGCAGGTATGGAATCCACCGGCCGCAAGTGAGGTGACGCCACTGCCAAGCCCAGTGACATCAACCGGCAGGTTGCGATCAGTAAACGAACCATCGCCGACTTGCCCCAGCGTGTTTTGTCCCCAGCAACGGACACCGCCCGCCGCAGTCAAAGAGCAGGTATGAAAAACGCCGCCTGCCAGCACGCCATTGCCCGTCGCCAGTTGTTGAACAGCCACCGGTACTTCCGACGCCAAGGAATTTCCGGTGCCCAACTGGCCGAAGGCGTTGTCGCCCCAGCAACGCGTGCCCTGCGCGGCGCTCCAGGCGCAGCTGTGCTGGAAGCCCGTGGCGATGCGTTCGACGCCGGTGGTCAAGCCAATTACGTCACGCGGTGTCAGCCGATTGGTGAAACTGCCATTGCCCAACTGACCATCGAAATTGTTGCCCCAGCAGCGCACGCTGGAGCGGTCTATCGCCGTCGCGCAGCCATGCAAGTAACCGGCGCTGATCGAACCGATGCCGCTGCCCAAACTGCTGACCGGCGTGGGTACGCGACGGGTGATCGCGCTGCCATCGCCCATCTGGCCAAAGAAATTGTCGCCCCAGCAAAGCACTGCGCCTGTTGTCCGCACTGCACAGGTGTGCTCGAAATTGCCGGCGAGTCGCCGCACGCCACTGGTGAGGCCAGACACGGCTACCGGAACCCGCGAGCTCTGCGTGCCGCCATTGCCCAACTGGCCGACCAGATTGGATCCCCAGCATTGCACCGCGCCTGCTGAACTCAATGCGCAAGCATGGAAGCGACCGCTGACGACTGATTCCATTCCAGCGCCCAGACCACTGACTGCTGCGGGTGTCGCACGGCCGCCAAACAGCCCATCGCCCAGTTGACCACTGTCGTTGTTGCCCCAACAAAAAGCGCCACCATTGCGCACCGCACAGGTGTGATAGTGGCCGCTGCCGATAGCCGTCACGCCCACAGCGAACCCCACGACTTGCGCCGGGCGATTGCGGTCGGTAAAGGTGCCGTCGCCGAGTTGCCCGAGCCCATTGCGGCCCCAGCAACGCAGCCCACCCGAAGTAATGATGGCGCAAGTGTGCTCCTCGCCTGCCGAGACAACGATGGCAGCGCCGCCCAGGTCGACGACGGCTACCGGCTGCGGGCGCGACTGAAACGTTCCGTCGCCGAGCTGGCCGCCGTCATTGGCACCCCAGCAGCGCACTTCACCCGTCGCCAGCACCGCGCAGGAATGCAGTTGCCCCGCGCTGATCGAAGTGACACCTGAGCTCAGCCCCGCCACCAACACCGGGGTTTCACGCTGGTTGGGCGCGGCATCGCGGCTGCCCAACTGCCCGAAGCGATTGCTGCCCCAGCACTTGACCGCACCTTGGCTGCTCAGCGCGCAGGTGTGGAATTGACCAGACGCTGTCTGCACCGCATCCGTCAGAGGCGGCAGGGTGGCTTGGGCAAGTGACACTGCCGGCACAGCCAAAGCCATCAGCAAGGTAAGCAATACCCATGGCTGCCTCATTCCGCCGACTGCTGCAAGATTCATTCTGTTCCTCCAATGTGCACGTCAAGCGAGACCCGAGCCTGATCTGCACCAAGGCGACCAGCTTTCTCCGACTGCCCTTGCTCCCGATTCATGCGCTGGCGCCTAGCCCGGACCTTTCATGAATTCACGTGATGATCGCGCAGGATATTGATTGCACAAGGGATTCTCTGAAAGAGCGTCGTGTCGGGCCATATGGCCGACCGAGCGCAGCGAAGGCGCAGCACGCGCAGCGGGCGTTGCCGCGCAGCGGCCGACTGAAGAGAATTCCTTGTGCGGTCAATAGACAAGCGAGGGCGCGTGCGATTCATGAAAAGTCCGGGCTAGGTAAGTGGGCGAACACTCGGCCACCACAGGGTCAAGCAAACCGCGACGCCGCCAGGCCCAACCAGTCGAGCGCCGTGCCGTGAAAAATGCGGGCTTGCGAGGCAGGGTCGAGGTTGAGCGCGTCGATGCCGGCGCCGGGCTGCTGCTCGCCCAGCGGGAAGGGATAGTCCGTCCCCAACATCACCCGCTGGGTGCCGACCGTGTCTAGCAAATAGCGCAGCGCGCGGTCATCGGCGACCCAAGAATCGAAGAACAGCTGCGGCAGGTAGTCGCGTGGGTTACGTGGATTGTCGGTGGCGACGAGGTCGGGGCGCATGCGGAAGCCGTGTTCAATGCGGCCAATCGAATACGGAAAGCTGCCGCCGCCGTGTGCCAGACAAATTTTCAGGCGCGGCAGACGCTCCAACACGCCGCCAAAGATCAAACAACAGGCGGCGCGCGATTGTTCGGCCGGCATGCCGACCAGCCACGGCAGCCAGTACTTGGGCATGCTCTCGCTGCCCATCATGTCCCATGGATGCACGAGGATCGCCGCGCCCAAATCCTGCGCGGCTTCGAAGAACGGAAACAGCTCGGGCGCGTCCAGATTCCACTCGCCGATGTGCGAGCCGATCTGCACGCCTTGCAGGCCAAGTTGATCGATGCAGCGTTCCAGCTCTTGCACTGCAAGCCGTGGCGACTGCATGGGCACGGTGCCGATGCCGGCGTAGTGACGAGGGTGTGTGCGACACAGCCCGGCCATGTGATCGTTCAGCGCTTGATGCAGCTCCAGCGCGTGATGCGGCTTGGCCCAGTAGCTGAACATCACCGGCACCGTGCTGATCACCTGCACCTGCACGCCAAAGCGCGCGTAATCGTCGATGCGCTCCTGCGCATCCCAGGTCTTGGACCATATCTCGCGAAAGAACTTGCCGTCTTTGTAAATGCGATGACGGCCGTCATCGGTGTGATGAATGACCGGAAAGCGCGAGTCGCCGTACTTGGTCGCCAAGTCCGGCCAGTCGCGCGGCAGCAGGTGGGCGTGAGTGTCGATTTTCAGCATGACTGATTGTAAGCGGGCAGCGTGGTAAGCGGGCAGGGCTCGGCAGTGCGTTAGCTTTCCGCAGGTGCAGGTGAGCGTCTTGCGCGGGCTCGGTACTCAACTATTGCTTGGGAACCGATGTGGGTGCTTCGACGACGATGGGCTGACCGAATGCGCCGATTCGCCACTTGACCTCAACCTGCGCCAAAGGGTCAGTGCCCAGCGTTTGATAAAGAGTTCTGTGGACTTTCACTTTTGCAGGCTCAGTCTCGCCGGGCACGAAAGGCGTAAGGAAGAGAAAGTAATCGGTATGCCGTCGCCAGCGCTTGCTGCTGCGGGCGGTCACCTCGGCTTGGCTGGTCTCGATCGGCGACCACGCCAGCTCGATGTTGCCACGCTCGGCGACCACGCCGGCTCCGATTACGAACCCAATCGTCCCGATGACGATGAACTCACCCAGCACCAGCCGCGCCATGATGCTGTCGCGCATCCAGCGGGCAGCCAGCCAAATGGTAAGCGGAGACAGCAGCAGTGCAATCCCGCTGACGAACATGCGCCACTGCGTGGAATCCACCGTGGTTGGGTACTGAAAAAACGCCGATCCCAGATACGTGACAAAAGCGACGGTCGCCCAACCGTAGGTCCACACCATCGGCAGCCATGCGCGTGACCACAGCGTCGCGCCGCTTCTGCCACTGCCCGTGCGTGCCGGCGGTTCGGTGGCGCGCAACTCCAGCAGGGACGAAGCGATTTGAGTCGCTGCATAGGCCTGCATGGTGTCCGCGCGTGGCACTGACATCTCCACCCACATGCGGCCGCCGTGCGCGATTAGCTCGGTGACCGACTTGCCGAACAAGCGGCCGATGATGGTGCGTGCGGGTGCTGATTCGCGCAG
>JANNWF010000583.1:0-2392 GCA_031408455.1 Pseudoxanthomonas sp.
AGTTTTTCCACCTCGTTGTTTGGCCTTGCCGGATCGCTGATCGTCGGCTTGTTAGACCTGTTCGCTGGCCGTGCCTCGAACCGCTTTTATAGCGAACTGGAAGACTGGCTGTCGGGGATGACGCGCCTGTCCAGCGGCAGCGGCGTGGGCGATGGCGACACCTCGGTGCCGTCCTACGTGCAAGCCCTGCTGGAGCAAACCGCCGATGGTCTGGAGCGCATGCAGCGCGCCATCGTCGACAGCGCCCGCGAGCGCCGCAGCAGTGACGAGCAGATGCTCGAATTGAACGGCCAGTTGGCGCGCTTGGTCGAAACCCAAAGCGAGCTGCGCGCGACCTTGAAGCAACTCGCCCAAGCCAACAGCAGCAACAGCATGAGCGAAGACTTGCGCGCCGAGTTCCGCCTGCTTTCTCGAACAATTTCCGCCGCGCTCGACGGCAAGCGCTGAGCGCATGAGCACCCTCGCTTCCCGCCGCAGGCAGGGGGTCGACTATTGGCCCGGCTTTGTCGATGCGTTGTCGGCTCTGCTGATGGTGTTCGTGTTCCTGCTGATGATCTTTGCCATCGGGCAATTCGTGTTGGCCGACGCCATCAGTGGTCGCGACCAAGCGCTCAGCAAACTCAATGCCGAACTCGCCGCGCTGGCAAGTTCGCTGTCGATGGAGAAGAGCGCCAAGGTGCAGGCGCTGACCCAGGTCGAAGAATTGAGCGTCTCGCTGGCGAGTTCGCAATCGCAGGCGCAGTCACTGCAACTGCGGCTGGATGAAACCGCGACCTTGCTCAGCCAGACCCAGGCGCAGTTGGAAGGCAGTCAGGAAGAAGCCGCGCGTTTGACCGCCGACATCAATGCCTTGGCCGAGTTGAAACGCCAGCTGGAATCGGAGATCGCCACCCGTTTGGCGGAAGTCGAAACCACCCGCGACAAGCTCACGGTGCAGACCGAGCTGTCGGCCAAATCCGCCGCGCAGGTGGAGTTGTTGAATCGGCAGATGGCGGCACTGCGCAGTCAACTGGACGAAATCAGCGCTTCGCTGGAACTGGCCAAAGCGACCAGCAAGGCCAAGGAAATGCAGATCGAGGATCTGGGTCGCCAGCTCAATCTGGCGTTGGCGAACAAGGTCAATCAGCTGGCTCGATATCGCTCGGATTTCTTCGGCAAGCTGCGTGAAGTGCTGGGCAATCGCGACGACATCGTCATCGTCGGTGATCGTTTTGTGGTGCCGGCGGGTTTGCTGTTTCCATCGGGCTCGGACCAGCTTGGCGACAGCGGTCGGCTGCAACTGGATCAAATCGCCAGCACCCTGCGCGAGGTCACCGCACAAGTGCCCGCCGACATCGATTGGGTGCTGCGAATCGACGGCCACACGGATCGCCAACCGATCAACAGCGCGCGCTTTCCGAGCAACTGGGAGCTGTCATCGGCGCGCGCGATCGCCATCGTCAAACACCTGATCGCCGCCGGAATACCACCGCGACGCCTGGCTGCGAATGGTTTTGGCGAGTTTCAGCCACTAGAAAGTGGCAGCGATCCCGCCTCGCTAGCGCGCAACCGGCGTATCGAGATTCAGCTGACCAACCGATGAAGCGCACTCCGCCATCGAAGTTGCCGTGGCCATCGCCGCTGCCATCAAGGAGGACCTCGCCATGCTGCCAGTGCTAGTCCTGATTGCGTTCGGCCTCGGCGCGGGCTTCGCGCTGATGAACATCTATTTCAGCGCCATCTGCACCCTGGCCCACCGCCTGCGCGAAGGCCACTGGCCACCAGTGGTGCCGATGGGCATCCCGGTCGTAGGCACCTTGCTGTTGCTCGCCGTCATCGTGCTTGCGGGTGGCGGCGGTTGGCTGCCAATGGCGGCGGCGCTGTTGGCGTTGCTGGACACCGGCGGGCCGTTGTTCATGCTGGCGTTTGTGCGTTATCGGCGGCAGCGAAGGTTGCAGCAGGAGGCGGAGCGGGGGCAGGTGCGGTAGCTGTCTCTTGCTTGTCAGATGAAATCATTTCCAAAGTGGACCGAACGCATCCGCTCTTAGACCCAATGCGAACGATCGCGCACGAGCAACCACGTTCCGACTGACGCTAGCAACGACGCGGTGCCAAGTAGCACGACTTCGACCCACGACTGGTACCGATGAGTGTTGATCAAGTCGCAAGTGCCGAGGACATAATCGTAGCTTCCGCCCAAATCAAGGCACGCATCTACTGCCAGAAAACGCCAAGCCTGCCAAGCGACAAGAGCCGTCGCCGCAAGCAGCAGGATGGCGCCAATCACTCTCTGATTAGTCAAACTCATGCTGTTTAGGTTCCATTCGGATACCGCTCAGCGCTTTTCAGGAGGTGGCAAAACCGCATCCACCGCCTTCAATGACCGCGCAATCAACCCAATCCCGCCCGCCAG
>JANNWF010000584.1:0-10804 GCA_031408455.1 Pseudoxanthomonas sp.
CCGAATCCCGAATCCCGAATCCCGAGTCCCGAGTCCCGAGTCCCGAGTCCCGAGTCACTACATCGTGGCCACACCTCTGGTCATACACTCCACACATTGCGAACTGTCCGACGCGCCCCAACCTCGCATTCTTCAAGGCCCACTTACAGGTAGCCCGTGACCGCATCTGCCAACAGCAATCCGTTCATCACCGACCGCGCGATGCTGGTCGACTACATCGCATCCGGCGGGCGACCGAAGGAGCAGTGGCGAATTGGGACCGAGCACGAAAAGTTTGGCTTCCAGATCGATGACCTGCGCGCGCCGACGTATCACGGTGAGCGCGGCATCGAGGCCTTGTTGCGCGGGCTGACTCGCTTCGGCTGGCGGCCGGTGGAAGAGGGCGGCAAGGTCATCGCCTTGCTCAAGGATGATGCCTCGGTCACCTTGGAACCGGCGGGTCAGTTGGAGCTTTCCGGCGGCATGCTGGAGACCATCCACCAGACCTGCTGCGAAGTATCCAGCCACCTGTTCGAAGTGAAGTGCGTCGCCGATGAGCTGCGGTTGGGCTTTCTGGGTATGGGATTTCAGCCCTTGTGGACGCGCGAGCAGATGCCGTGGATGCCCAAGGGCCGCTACCAGATCATGCGCGACTACATGCCCAAGCGTGGCAGCTTGGGGCTGGACATGATGACCCGCACCTGCACCGTGCAGGTCAATCTCGACTTCCTCGACGAAGCCGACATGGTCCGAAGTTTCGTGTTGCGTTGGCGTTGCAGCCGGTGGCCACCGCGTTGTTTGCAGATTCACCATTCACTGAAGGCAAACCCAACGGTTACCTGAGTTACCGCTCGCATATCTGGACCGACACCGATCCTGATCGCACCGGCATGCTCGACTTCGTGTTCGACGATGGATTCGGCTTCGAGCGTTACGTCGACTACGTGCTCGATGTGCCGATGTACTTCGTCTATCGCGATGGTCACTACATCGACGCCAGCGGGCAGAGTTTTCGCGATTTCATGAACGGGCGCTTGGCCGCCTTGCCGGGCGAATTGCCGACGATCAAGGATTGGGCCGATCACCTCACCACTGCCTTCCCCGAAGTGCGGCTGAAAAAATATCTGGAAATGCGCGGCGCTGATGGCGGGCCGTGGAATCGCTTGTGCGCGCTGCCCGCGTTTTGGACTGGCTTGCTGTACGACGACGCGGCTTTGGACGCGGCTTGGGATCTGGTCAAAGACTTCAGCATGGTCGAGCGCAATGCCTTGCGCGACGGCGTGCCCAAGCATGCCTTGAAACTGCCGTTTCGTGGCGCCAGCATGCGCGAACTGGCGATGGAGAGCTTGAAGATCGCGCAAGCCGGACTCAAACGCCGCGCCCGCTTGAACAAATACGGCGGCGATGAAGCCGTGTTCATCGAACCCTTGATCGAGATGGCGCTAGCCAACGAAACTGCTGCAGAGCGGAAACTGGCGCTGTTTCATGGGCCCTGGCAGGGTCGCGTAGAGCCGGTGTTTCGGGAATACATGTACTGACACGCTTGGCGCTACTTGAGCCCAGCCCCAAGATTCGTCATTCCGGCGAAGGCCGGAATCCAGCTTTTGGGATAAACCAAGGGTCACGCAGAGCTGGATCCCGGCGTTCGCCGGGATGACGGTAATTAAGTAAGTGCCACTCTGTACCAACACAGGAAGCCTGCCGCGCATGACCTTCTCCGCCGACATTGACTGCATCGTGGTGGGTGCCGGTGTGGTTGGCCTGGCTTGCGCGCGGGCGCTGGTCAACGCGGGTCGCAGCGTGTGGGTGCTGGAGCGCGAGGAGCGCGCGGGCGAGGGCGTGTCCAGCCGCAATTCCGGGGTTATCCATGCGGGCTTCTATTACCCGACGGGCTCACTGAAAGCGCGGCTGTGTCTGCGCGGTCGCGACCTGCTGTATGCCTACTGCCAACAGCGCGGCATTCCACATCGACGAACAGGTAAGTGGGTGGTGGCAACGCGTGACGAAGAAATCCCCAAGCTGCAAGCCTTGGCCGAATGTGGCGAACGCAACGGTTTGCTCGGATTGCGTCTGCTGGATCCAACAGAGATTCGCGCCGGCGAGCCGCAGTTGCACGCGGTGGCCGCATTGGATTCGCCCGATTCCGGCATTGTCGATGTCGCCGAACTGGTCATGGCCTTGATCGGCGAAATCGAGCGCGCAAGTGCTGATGGCAGTCGCGGAGAGGCCAGTCGGGTGATTTGCGAGACCAAGGTCGCCGCGGTGAGGCGCGCCGACGGCCTGTTTCGCGTCGAAACCGGCAGTGGCGATAGCGTGACTGCGCGCGCCGTGGTCAACGCCGCAGGCCTGGGTGCAATGGACGTGGCAGCCAACATCGAAGGTCTCGATTCCACACATGTTCCGAAGCTGTATTTCGGCGCTGGCCACTACTACACGGTGCGCGGGCGAGTGCCGTTCTCCCGACTCATATACCCGCTGCCTGAGCGCGGTGGACTCGGTGTGCATCTCGGTTTCGATCTTGGCGGCCGCGCACGCTTTGGTCCCGACCTGCGCTATCGCGAGGGGGTCGATTACAGCTTCGACGACAGCCAGCGCGAGCATTTTGCCGCCGATGTAAAGCGTTGGTGGCCGAGCTTGCAGGCTTCTGATCTGCAACCCGATTTCGTTGGCGTGCGGCCGAAGCTGGTGGGGCCGGGTCAACACAATCCTGACTTCGTGGTTCAAGACGCCGAAGTGCATGGCATCGCTGGTCTGATCAATCTGTTTGGGATCGAGTCGCCGGGGCTCACCGCGAGTCTTGCGATTGGCGAGGAAGTGGCAAAGCGGCTGACAGGCGATGCGTAGCGCGAAAGAAGGCGGGTTGTGGCTAGCAAATTGTTTCGGACATCCCGTTCGCCCAGAATCGCGGCCTGACCGCAATGGAGAGCAACCATGAAAACCCGCGCCGCCGTCGCCTGGGAAGCAGGCAAGCCGCTACAGATTGAAGAGATCGACCTCGAAGGTCCGCGCGCTGGTGAAGTGTTGGTGCGCATCGTCGCCACCGGCGTTTGTCATACCGATGCGTTCACGTTGTCTGGGGACGATCCGGAAGGTATTTTTCCGGCGGTACTGGGGCACGAAGGCGGCGGCATTGTCGAAGAGATCGGCGCCGGGGTGACCTCGGTCGCGGTCGGCGACCACGTCATTCCGCTGTACACCGCCGAGTGCCGCACCTGCTCGTTCTGCACCAGCGGCAAGACCAATCTGTGCCAAGCGGTGCGCGCGACCCAAGGCAAAGGCTTGATGCCAGATTCGAGCAGCCGCTTCTCCAAGAACGGCCAGCCGATTTATCACTACATGGGCACCAGTACGTTTTCCGAGTACACCGTCGTCCCGGAGATTTCACTGGCGGTGATCAACAAAGCCGCGCCGCTGGAGAAGGTCTGTTTGCTGGGATGTGGCGTCACCACTGGCATCGGCGCGGTGCTCAATACCGCCAAGGTGACGCCCGGCTCGACCGTCGCTGTATTCGGCATCGGCGGCATTGGCTTGGCGGTGATTCAAGGCGCGGTGATGGCTAAGGCGGCGCGCATCATCGCTATCGACATCAACGCGGACAAGTTTCCTTTGGCACGGCAATTGGGGGCGACCGACTGCGTCAATCCGCGTGATTACGCCGGCATTCCAGTCCAGCAAGTCATCGTGGATTTGACCAACGGCGGCGTTGACTACAGCTTCGAGTGCATCGGCAACGTCGATGTCATGCGCTCGGCGCTGGAGTGCTGCCACAAGGGTTGGGGCGAGAGCATCATCATCGGCGTGGCTGGCGCCGGTCAGGAGATTCGCACCCGGCCATTCCAGTTGGTGACTGGTCGCGTCTGGCGCGGCTCGGCCTTCGGTGGCGTCAAAGGTCGCACGCAGTTGCCAGCAATGGTCGAACAAGCGATGCGCGGCGAGATCGATCTGGACCCTTACATCACCCACACCATGGGCTTGGAGCGCATCAACGAGGCTTTCGACTTGATGCACGCCGGCAAGTCGATCCGGACGGTAATTCACTTTTAAGCAGCCTCTCGCGCCCCTTGGAAAAGGGCAGGTTTGCACCAACCCACAGCAGCGGAGCAAGTTCGCGCGCTGCGCGCACGCCGTCGCTTCGCTCGGTCCGCTCTACAAGTGCTCAGCCGAAAAACGTCCAAGGTAAGCTTCTGTAGAGCCGAGCTTGCTCGGCTGTTCTTGGTGTCGGACCTGAGGCAAGCTGCAACAGCGGCGGAATCAGTTCGCGCGCTGCGCGCGTACGCCTTCGCTTCGCTCGGTTCGCTCGAACAGGCGAGTCGCGGCAGGCACCGTGCGCATCACTAACTCAAGCCCAGCCGAGTCACCGCCGCGTCATCCACCCGCAGAGCCTCACCGTACTTTCGCCAATCAGCGAGCACGATGCGCTCGCATACATGACCATTGATCTGCAGCCGGTGTTCGGCCGGCCGATGCGTGTGGCCGTGGATCAGCCGGTCGATGCCGTACTGGGCCATCATCGTCGCGACGCTGGCGGCGTCGACATCACCGACGACCGCATCCATGCCGCGTTGATGCGCGGCACTCGCGCTGCGCGCTTGCTCGGCATAGGCGCGACGAGCCGACAAGGGCTGGGCCAAGAATGTGGCCTGCCACTCCGGGTCGCGCACCTGGCGTCGAAACGCCTGATAAGCCAGATCGCCAACGCACAACGCGTCGCCATGACTAAGCAGGGTCGGGCGACCCTCCAGCGATACCACGCAGGGATCGGGCAGTCGGCGCATACCGCAGCGCGCCGCATAGTCGGCGCCGAGCAAAAAATCGCGATTGCCGCAAATAAAGCCTATCGACACGCCGGAATCAGCGAGTCCACGCAAGCCGTTGGCTACCGCATCCGCCAACGCGTCACACCCGTCGTCACCGATCCACGCCTCAAACAGGTCACCGAGAATAAACAGTCGATCTGCGTCGCGCGCTGGCCCGGCGAGAAACCGCAACAAGATCGCCGTCAGCTCAGCCCGCGATGGGTCCAGATGCAGGTCGGAAATGAACAGAGTGCGCATGCGAAACGCCCTGCAGGGCAGGGCGGTGTGGTCCGCGAATCTGCGACTTACTGTGCCGGCGGCGTGGTTGGCGGCGTGGCTGGTGTGGCAGCCGCGGGCTCGGTCACTGCCGGTGCCGGCGTGGCCGAGGCCTCAAGCACATCCACGCGCTCGATGATCACCGGCTGCGTCGGCACATCCTTGGCGAACGGGCCTTGCGGACCCGTGGGAATCACGCGAATACGATCCACCACGTCCATGCCCTCGACCACTTTGGCGAACACCGCATAGCCCCAGGTGAAGCCGTTTTGCTCGCTGACGAAGTCGAGCCGCGGGTTGTCGACCAGATTGATGAAGAACTGCGCTTGCGCCGAATGTGGCTCGCCGGTGCGCGCCATCGCCAAGGTGCCACGCAGATTGCTGATGCCGTTGTTGGCTTCGTTCTGAATGGCCGGCTTGACGGGCTTGACCTGCAAGTCTGAGGTGAAGCCGCCGCCTTGCGCCATAAAGCCATCGATCACGCGGTGGAAGATGGTGCCGTTGTAGTGGCCATCCTTGACGTATTGCAGAAAATTCTCGGTGCTCTTGGGTGCCTTGGTGGCTTCCAATTCGATGACGATATCGCCTTGGTTGGTGCGCAGGGCAACCCGCGGATTCGGAATCACGACTTCAGCGACGGCGGCCGGGTCGGTTGCTGCGGCTGCGGCTGGTGCCGGTGCAGCGGATTCTTGGGCGAGTGCACACGCTGGCAGCAACAGACCAACGGCGATCACGAGACGGGTAAACATGGCGACACTCCACGACGGGTAATGGGGACGGATGATAGGCGCGCAGGCACGGGTGGGAAAGCATGAGCGGCCATAAGTTTCATTCTTGGCCTTCGTCATCCCCGCGTAGGCGGGGATCCAGTGCTTCACTAAAGACCATCAGGTCGCGAAGGCTCTGGATTCCCGCCTGAGCGGGAATGACGATTCATAAACCTTAAGTCGAGAGCAGAGCCAATGTGGTTGTAGCCGCGGCAACGGCAACGTGGCTTCTGCCACACGGCCCGACGCCGGCCCCAAGCGCTGGCTGCGAGTCGCTCCGGTAGAATCCGCCTCCCGATTCACTGATGCCCATCCCGATGACCTGTCGCACGCGCTTTGCCCCCAGCCCCACTGGTTTTCTGCACATCGGTGGCGCCCGCACTGCGCTTTACAGCTGGTTGGAGGCGCGCCGGCAGGGTGGCGAGTTCATTTTGCGAGTCGAGGACACTGATCGCGAACGCAGCACCGAGGCGGCCGTGCAGGCAATTGTCGACGGCATGCAATGGTTGGGATTGATGGCCGACGAGGGCCCCTACTATCAAACGCTGCGACTGGATCGGTATCGCGAAGTAGCCGAACAGTTGTTGCGGGCAGGCAAGGCCTATTACGCCTATGAGTCGCGCGAAGAAATCGACGCAATGCGCGAGTTGGCGATGGCAGAGGGCCGCAAGCCGCGCTACAACGGTCACTACCGTGACTTGAATGAGCCACTTCGCGACGACCCCAATCGCGTGCTGCGTTTCAAGAATCCCAGCACCGGCAGCGTCGTGTTTGACGACAAAGTGAAGGGTCGCATCGAGTGGAGCAACGCCGAACTGGATGACTTGGTGCTGGTTCGTTCGGACGGTTACCCGACCTACAATTTTGCGGTGGTCGTCGATGACGTCGACATGGGCATCACCGATGTCGTGCGCGGCGACGACCACGTCAACAACACGCCACGGCAAATCAATATCTATCACGCGCTGGGCGCGCCGGTACCGACGTTTGCGCATCTGCCCATGATCTTGGGGCCTGACGGCACCAAGCTGTCGAAACGGCACGGCGCGGTCAGCGTGATGCAATACCGCGACGACGGCTTTTTGCCGCATGCGGTGCTCAACTATTTGGCCCGTCTGGGCTGGTCTCACGGGGACCAAGAGATCTTCTCGCGTGACGAATTGATTGCCCTGTTCCGCTGTGAAGATGTCAACCAATCGGCATCGCGGTTCGATATCGACAAGTTGTCTTGGCTCAACCAGCATTATTTGAAAACGGACGATCCGGAAACCTTGGCGCCACACTTCGAATGGCACCTGCACGCGGCTGGATTCGATCTCGACGCGGGCCCGCGCGCGGCCGACGTGATCGTCGCGCTGCGCGATCGGGTAAAGAACTTCAAAGACATGGCCGAACGTGCAGCTGTGTGGTTTACGCCATTGCTGAATTACGACGAAGCCGCGATCAGCAAACATATGCGCGGTACGGCCACCACCTTGGAAGCCGTGCGTCTGGAGTTGAGCACATTGAGCGAGTGGAGCCCGACTGCCATCGACGCCGGTCTGCGTCGCGTTGCCGAAGCGTTGGGCTTGGCCATGGGCAAAGTCGCACAACCGCTGCGCGTTGCCATCACCGGCACTGCCGTATCGCCCTCGATTGAGCACACCGTGTTTCTGACTGGGCGCGAGCAAGCCTTGCGTCGAATCGACACAGCGATTGCGATGGCGTGAATGAATGCTGGTCCAAGCGGCCGGCGCTCGCTGCATGAGCCACCCGCAACGCCGATGTTAAGATGCGGCGCATGACCAAGACGGCACACAAACAGGTCTGTTCGCACCCCGAACAGCACGTCCACGACAGCCGCAGCTTGCTCGCGGAGGTTGCCAACGTCTGTGATGAGCGTGGTGTCCGGCTGACGCCGTTGCGTCTGCAAGTGCTGCGCCTGATTGCTGGCTCGAAAACGCCGGTGAAAGCGTACGAATTGCTCGAGTTGATGCGCGATACGCATGGGCCGACGGCACCTCCCACGGTCTATCGCGCGTTGGATTTTTTGCTTGAGAATGGCTTTATTCACAAGCTTGAATCGATTGCTGCTTTCGTGGGTTGCCACCATCCGAGGCAGGCCCATTCGGTACCGTTTCTGATCTGCAATCGCTGCCAAGTCGCGGTTGAGTTGGAAGACGAAGAAGTCACTCGCTTACTCGCGCAACGCGCAGCCGCGCTGGGGTTTCAGCCGCAAGCGCAGACGCTTGAGGTACATGGCGTTTGCGCGCGCTGCAGCAAGGTCGCGTGATGTCACTGCCGCCATCGCAGCGATCACTTCTGGTGGCTGTGTTGGTCGGCGCAGTGATCGTCGCAACGGCAATGTTCGCGCAAGGCCAGACCGCCAATTCTGCAGACTCGGTCGCCAACTTTATTGGACCGCCTGCGCTGGAGCCAACCGGCGATCCAAGCTCTGCAGCGTTCATTGGCCCGCCGCAGATGCCAAATTTCAACATCTTGGGCCAAGACGTGTTGCCCGGTGCACGGGCGCAGTTGGAGTGGAGCGCCAGTCAATCGTTTGCAGGCGGCGAAATGGTCAGCCCGGTGGTGGTGGTGCACGGGCTGCGACCAGGGCCCGTGCTTTGCTTGACTGCGGGCATTCATGGTGACGAATTGAATGGGGTTGAGACGGTACGCCGGATTATTCATGGAGTTGATCCGACCCAACTCAGCGGCACCTTGATCGGCGTTCCGATCGTCAACCTGTTCGGCTTCAGCAGTGGCTCGCGTTACTTGCCGGATCGGCGCGATTTGAATCGGTACTTTCCTGGCACCCGCGTCGGCAGCATCGCTTCACGTATTGCCAAGAGTTTTTTTACCAGCGTGGTTGCTAAGTGCGAAGGCTTGGTCGACTTCCACACCGGCTCGTTTGATCGCAGCAATTTGCCGCAGGTGCGCGCGGATTTGCGCAACCCGGAAGTGCTCGCATTCGCTGCCAAGTTTGGCGCAACCCCAGTGCTGCACAGCGCCGGTGCCACTGGCATGCTCCGCTCGGCGGCCAGTCGCGTCGGCATCCCCTCAGTGACATTTGAATCCGGCGCGCCGGGCTTGTTGCAGATCCCCGAAATCGAAGCCAGCGTGCGCTCGATCGAGGTGCTGTTGTATGAGCTGGACATGACCTCACAAGCGCCAGCTAGCAGCGAGCCGCAAGCCGTCTTCTATGACTCGCGTTGGGTGCGTGCGAATAGCGGCGGCATGTTGATCAGCCATGTCGTGCTCGGTGAGCGCGTCGAAGTAGCGCAGTCAATGGGCGTGGTGGTGGACCCGATCAACAATATCGAGCGGGTGATCTATTCGCCCATCAACGGCCGGGTGATCGGCATGGCTCGAAACCAAGTGGTGTTGCCCGGGTTTGCGGCGTATCACGTCGGTGAGGAAAAGTCGGCCACGGCTGCCGCGCAAGACGCGGTGACGCACGATTCGGAAGGCGCCATCGAAGACGAATACAGCGACGAGCAAGCGCCCGAGGGCGAGGCGGCGGAAGGGCGCGGGCGGGATCGCGAGTGAGCACTTCCTCGCGGCTGGCCATGTGTACGGCTGGCTGATTGCCGCGGCTGTCGCTGTGTCGCCGATCGAATCCGCCAATCGAGACCGAGCACCGCTGCCTGACGCAGAGATTGCCCAGCGAGTCATCGTGATCGCCCATCGCGGTGCCAGTGGCGAGCGGCCTGAGCACACTTTGGCAGCCTATCGACTCGCGATTACGCAAGGCGCCGATTTTATCGAGCCTGACTTGGTGCCGACCCGCGATGGCGTGTTGATTGCGCGGCACGAAAACGAACTGTCCGGAACCACCGATGTCGCCGCGCGAGCTGAATTTGCCGGGCGGCGGACAGTCAAGCGTATCGATGGCGAGCAGGTGATCGGCTGGTTTAGCGAGGACTTTACGCTGGCCGAAATAAAGACCCTGCGCGCGCGCGAGCGCATCCCGCAGCTACGCCCGCAGAACATGCAATACGACGGCCAAGAAGCGATTCCGACCTTGGCAGAGGTGCTTGATTTGGTGCGCGAATTCGAAGCGCGCGGACGCATGGTTGGCATTTATCCTGAAACCAAACACCCGACCTTTTTTGCCGCAGAAGGCAAGCACCTCGACGGCCGACCGATCAACCGATGCTTGGGCCAGATGCTGGTGGATCAGTTATTGGCGGCGGGATTTACCGACCCAAAGCGCGTGTACATCCAGAGCTTCGAGCTTGGCAATTTGTTGCAGCTCAGCCAGCAGATATTGCCGGCAGCTGGCCTGCAACTGCCGCTGGTGTTGCTGTTCGGAGATCTAGAATCGAAGTCCGCAAGCCACGGCTTTGAGCGACTCTACGATATGCAATTCGTCATCGCCTCAGCGGGTGAGCTGGATGAGAATCAACGCGGCTTGGCCACGGCGATTGGTAGACCCATCGAAGGCGCACTGAGCTACGCCGATTTGGCATTGCCTGCGGCACTCGATTGGCTCAAAGCCAATGGCATCGCCGGCATCGGTCCATGGAAGGACAACCTGCTACTGCGCGAGCCCATCGACCCCGTGCCTAGCGACCCGTTCGTGCCCAAGCAGCGACTCACTGGCAAGGTTCATCGCGTAATTGCTGACGCGCGTTGCGCTGGCTTGCTGGTGCATCCATACACGCTGCGCGCCGAGCCAGCATTTTTGGTGGCCGATGAAAAGGGCGTCACTCTGAGCATGGAGCAAGAAGTTCGGCGCTTACTTGACGCCCGCATCAACGGATTTTTCACCGATCACCCAGCGCGAGGCATCCTCGCACGCGACGCCAAATAGGTCGGTAGTAGCAGGCGAACGCGCAGTCAATAGCGAGGGTGGGTGATTTTCGCGAAACCTGTAGGAGCGACGGAAGTCGCGATGTCTTCCCATTGCTTGGCCAAGAGCATCGCGACTTCCGTCGCTCCCACACCAGATATGGCGTGGCCTTCATTCATTCCGTTTGGGTATCGAAATCGCTTTCGGTATTC
>JANNWF010000585.1:0-7520 GCA_031408455.1 Pseudoxanthomonas sp.
ATTGGAAGACACGCCACAGACTCAAGCACTGACCCAACTGCAAGCACTGCAGGCCATCTCCAACAATGTTTACCGGCGCGAGTACGTCGATGTTCTGGGCGGCCAAGATCGACTCTTCAAGCAATGCGCAGAACTTGCCGGTCGCGTGCCAGCGGTTCGCCTAAATCTCGGTGGTGGCGCACTCAATCACAACATGCTGGACTACAAACGGGTGACTGACATCGTGCTTGGGCTGATTCACTAGCGTACTTCAGGTCCCAAAAAAAACCCCGCCGAAGCGGGGTTTCTCTTTTGTGCAGCGTGGAAGCAGGTGCTTAGAAATCCATACCGCCCATACCGCCCATGCCACCGCCGCCGCCGTGACCGTGGTCACCGCCGGCTGCGTCTTTCTTCGGGGCTTCGGCCACCATGGCTTCGGTGGTGATCATCAGGCCAGCGATGGAGGCTGCGTTCTGCAGTGCCATGCGGGTGACCTTGGTCGGGTCCAGGATGCCCATGGCGATCATGTCGCCGAACTCGCCGGTTTGGGCGTTGTAGCCGAAGTCACCGGTGCCTTCTGCAACGCGATTCAGCACCACTGAGGACTCTTCGCCGCAGTTGTTGACGATTTCGCGCAGCGGGGCTTCCATCGCACGCATCGCAATCGCGATGCCGTGGTTCTGGTCTTCGTTGGCACCCTTCAGGCCCTTGATCGCCGACACCGCACGAATCAGAGCAACGCCGCCGCCGGGGACCACGCCTTCTTCCACTGCCGCACGGGTTGCGTGCAGAGCGTCTTCAACGCGGGCTTTCTTCTCTTTCATTTCGACTTCGGTCGATGCGCCGACCTTTATGACGGCAACGCCGCCGGCCAACTTGGCCACGCGCTCTTGCAGCTTCTCTTTGTCGTAGTCGCTGGAGGTCTCTTCGATCTGCGCCTTGATCTGCTTGATGCGCGACTGAATCGCCTCGCTGTCGCCAGCGCCGTCGATGAGGGTGCTGTTCTCTTTCGAGACCTGGATCTTCTTGGCGCGGCCCAGATCCTTGATCGTGGCCTTCTCCAACGACAGGCCGACTTCCTCAGAAATCACCGTGCCGCCGGTCAAGATGGCCATGTCTTCCAACATCGCCTTGCGACGGTCACCGAAGCCCGGCGCTTTGACGGCGCAGACTTTGACGATGCCGCGAATGGTGTTGACGACCAAGGTCGCCAGCGCTTCGCCTTCGACTTCTTCAGCCACGATCAACAGCGGCTTGCCCGCCTTGGCAACGGCTTCCAGCACCGGCAACAGCTCGCGGACGTTGCTGATCTTCTTGTCGTGCAGGAGGATGAACGGGTCTTCCAAATCAGCCTGCATCGACTGCTGGTTGTTGATGAAGTACGGGGATAGATAGCCGCGGTCGAACTGCATGCCCTCCACGACGTCGAGTTCATTGTCGAGGCCGGAGCCCTCTTCAACCGTGATGACGCCTTCCTTGCCGACTTTCTTCATCGCGTTGGCGATGATGGTGCCGATCGACTCGTCCGAGTTGGCCGAGATGGTGCCGACTTGGGCAATGGCCTTGTCGTCAGCGGTCGGCTTGGACAGGTTCTTCAGCTCGGCAACGGCGGCGATGACGGCCTTGTCGATGCCGCGCTTCAGGTCCATCGGGTTCATGCCGGCGGCGACCGCCTTCATGCCCTCGCGGATCAGCGCCTGCGCCAGCACGGTGGCGGTGGTGGTGCCGTCGCCGGCGTTGTCAGAGGTCTTGGAAGCAACTTCCTTGACCATCTGCGCGCCCATGTTTTCGAACTTGTCGGCCAGCTCGATTTCCTTGGCGACGGAGACGCCGTCCTTGGTGATCGTCGGCGCGCCGAAGCTCTTCTCGAGCACGACGTTACGGCCCTTCGGACCGAGGGTGACCTTGACCGCATTGGCCAGGATGTTGACGCCACGCACCATACGAGCGCGCGCGTCTTCGGAGAAACGAACTTCTTTGGCTGCCATGTTGAATTTCCTAAGTGCAATGTTTGGTTGGATCGTCGGCGCGCAACGCAGCCGACGGCGGAGCTTTGACGGAGGCCCCTTGAGTCAAGGGGCCAGATGAAATCGCTCGAGCGATTTCAGCGGGGTTGTGGAAGCAAGGCCTCAGTTCATCGAAGCCGCAAACCACAATCCGCCGAGGCGGGTCAGTTGATGATCGCGAAAATGTCGTCTTCGCGGACCACCAGATACTCGGTGCCGTCGACCTTCACTTCGGTGCCGGAATACTTGCCGAACAGCACTTTGTCGCCACTCTTCACTTTCAGCGCGCGCACCGAACCGTTGTCCAGCGGCTTGCCTTCGCCAACGGCGATGACTTCACCCTTGATCGGCTTCTCGGTGGCGTTGTCCGGGATGACGATACCGCCGGCCGACAGACGCTCTTCTTCCATACGCTTGATGACCACACGGTCGTTCAATGGCTGCAGATTCATGGCTTTCCTCGTAAACTGTTGATTCGGAATGACTTTCGACGGGTTGTTAGCACTCCCCATCGGTGAGTGCCAAATTTTACGCGTAGTCCGGGGAAGTGTGAAGCCCCGGTACGGGCCGAAAGATGGGGCAGTGGGTCGCAGTTTCAAGGGGCCGCGATTTTCATCCACCGACATTTTGCTGCTGACAATCTTGATCGTGACGATCGCCTAGTCGCAGGCACAGTCACGGACAGCGACGACTTGCAACAGTAGACTGCGCGCCCGCCCATGCGTGATGAGCCGTGCCATGACCCTTCGATACTTGCGCCAATTGACCGGCCTGATGCTGTGCTTGGCACCGCTGATCGCCAATGGCGCCGTGTTCATCAACGAAATCCACTACGACAACTTGGATGCCGATATCGGCGAAGCCGTTGAGGTAGTAGCTACCGCCGGCGAAAGCCTCGATCAATACCGAATCGTCCTCTACAACGGCAGCGGCGGCGCTCAATACGACGACGATGCTTTGCCAGCAGGAAGCGCAGCGGCTTGCGGCGCGCAAGTTCAATTCAGCACGATTAACTATCCGCAAAATGGCTTGCAGAATGGCTCGCCCGACGGCATCGCGCTGGTCGGACCGGGCAACGCGGTGATCCAATTTCTGAGTTACGAAGCCAACCCCTTCGTAGCGGTTGGCGGCCCGGCCGCTGGCATGAACAGCACGTCGATTGGTGTCGAGGAGCCTGGCACCACGCCCGTGGGGCAAAGTCTGCGCTTGAGTGGTGCGGGTTCGGCGTATGACGATTTCACGTGGCAGACGCCTGCTACGGCTACGTTTGGCGCATGCAACACGGGTCAAACCATTACTGGTGGCGTCGATCAGCCGCCGACATTGAGCAGCAGTGTGCCGGCAAACAATGCCTCCAGCTTTCCCGCCAACGCCGACTTGTCGTTGAGTTTTTCCGAAGCGGTGAATGTCGCCGGCGAGTGGTTTCAGATCCAATGCAGTTTGAGCGGATTGCGAGAAGTTGCCGACACGGCGGTAAGCGGCAACGGAAGCGTTTACGGCATCAATCCGAACAGCAGTTTCGACCAGACCGAGGTCTGCACGCTGACGCTCAACGCCGCACAGATCACCGACCGCGGCGGCATGGCGCAGGTGCTGACCGGCCCCAACACGGTGACATTCACTGTCGGTCCACAGACGGTCAACGACCCGCCGGTATTGCTGTCCACCACGCCCATGAATGGCGACGCGAGCTTTCCGCCGGCCGGAAATCTGGTCGCACTGTTCAGCGAACCCGTCAACGTCATGAGCGATGCGTTTTCGCTGAGCTGTGCACAGAGCGGCTCGGTGGCGCTGACGTTCCCAGCCTCGGGCACCAGTTTCAGCTTGGACACCGCCACGGCGCTGGTCGGCGGCGAAGCATGCACGTTCACTGTGCGGGCAGATCGCATCAGTGATGTTGATGGCGCGGCGCTGGTGCAGGGTCGTGTGGTGCAGTTCACCGTGCGCATCGGCGGCGTGGGTACCTACTACGATCAAGTCAACACCAGCAGTCCGGGGCAGCTGCGCTGCTCGCTGCATCAGATCATCGACAGCCACACCGAGTATCCCTATGGCTGGGATCAGCTGGAGATCGCGGATGAAGATCCGACCAACAGCACCCGAATTCTCGATATCTACCGCAACTGCAGTTTTGCCAAAGGTGCCACAGGAGACCGCGTCGGCGGCAGCGGTCCCGGCGCGACCTGCGGGCCGGTCAGCAACGTCAAGTTCAATCGTGAACACGTCTGGCCGCGTTCATTGGGCTTCAACAACACCAGCCTTGCCGCCCACAACGATCTGCACATGCTGCATCTGTCAGACGAGTTGTTCAACGCCCATCGCGGCAACAAGCCCTTTGCAAACTGCCCACAAAGCAGTGGCTGCATCGAGGACCGCACCATCGCCTATGCCGGCCAAGGCGGCGGCAATGGAACCTATCCTGGGCTATCGAATTGGTACACATCAAACGACGGCAATCTGGGTAGCTATGAAGTCTGGAGCAAGCTGCGCGGCAACATGGCACGCGCCATTTTTTATATGGCGATCCGCTATGAAGGTGGCGACAACCTACCCAACCTCGAACTGACCGACAACCGCAGCCTGATTGTGATCACTCCCACCACGTCTGCGACTGCATACATGGGTTTGCTCACCACGCTCTTGCAGTGGCACTTGGACGATCCGGTCGATGCACGCGAACTGGACCGCAACGAAGTGATCTTCAACTTCCAGGGCAACCGCAACCCGTTCGTGGATCGCCCCGAGTACGTGTCGCTGGACCTATTCCAGTCGGTCAATCCGACCACCTGCAACCTGGCAGGACAGCCACTGATCTTTGCCAATGGGTTTGAGTGAAGCGGGAGGGAATGAGGCAGGAGGGAATGAGGCAGGAGGGAATGAAGCCGATATGAATTCAGGAAGGGCGCTGTAACCGATAGGGATAGAGGCGCTACTCGGAGTAGGCTGGCAGAGCAGCCGAGCAAGCTCGGCTCTACAACAGCCTTCGCCACTGTTGCCTGCGCCTTGATTGCGCGAGCTGTTGTAGAGCGGAGCTTGCTCCGCTGCTTCGACCTTTTCTAGCGCAGACCTTGGCGCGCATTGGCAGGCGGCGCAATGCCCTGCGACTATTGCGCCGGCCAAGGGTGCGAACTCTGCTTGGAGGGGGCCGCGAATTGATGGGGCCGCGAACTTAACCGGTCTTTCGCGGTCGCATCGACCTGAGCGAGGCGTCAACGCGGCTCGACTATCCACCCACTCGGCCACACCACACTCTGACCACACCGCAGCGGGCAGTCCGATTTTCCGCTG
This sequence comes from Pseudoxanthomonas sp., assembly GCA_031408455.1. GTDB lineage: Bacteria > Pseudomonadota > Gammaproteobacteria > Xanthomonadales > Xanthomonadaceae > JANNWF01. The sequence goes on from JANNWF010000585.1 coordinate 5,274, forward strand.
CGCAACAGTTGCGCCTTTGGAATCTGTTCACCATGTTGCTTCGTCTCTGCCTTTGGCTGCTCTCCGCGACGCTCTGGATTCCGACTGCGGCCCTCGCCGTCGACGAGGCGGACTTGCTGCCCATCGACGAAGCCTTCGTGCTGACCGCGACGGCGTCAGAGCGCGGTCGCATCGAGTTCAACTGGCAGATCGCCGATGGCTACTATCTGTATCGGCACCGCACCAGCGTCAAGGTGGAAGGCCCAGGCTTCAAGGCCAACCCGCTGCAACTGCCGGATGGTGATCGCCACACCGACGAGTTTTTTGGCGAAGTCGAGACCTACCGCGGCTCACTGACCGGAACCCTGACGGGTACGCCTGCCGATGGCGTCACCGAGGTCAGCTTCAAGGTTGGCTATCAGGGTTGCGCGGATCTGGGCGTCTGTTATCCGCCGCATACGCAGATCGTGAAAGTGAGTCTGCCCGCCGGCCCGGCGAGCGCATTGCAAGACCTGTCGGCAATGCCATTCGGCAATGCCAGCAAGCCGCTGTTTGGCAACGCGGCGCCGGTTTCCGTGCAAGCCGATGGATTGCCGCTGCCGGAGGATCAGGCCTTCACGCTGGAAGCGATCCCGCTGTCGGGCTCAACCCTGCTGCTGCGATTCACGCCGGCCACGGGCTACTACCTGTATCGGGACCGCTCCAGTTTCAAAGTGATCGAAGGCGACGGCGTGGCATTGCTGGCACCGCAATGGCCACCCGCAAAGTCGCATCGGGATGAGCACTTCGGCGATGTGGCGGTGTATTTCGAACAAGTCGAGGTGCCGCTGCCCTTGACGCGCGAAGTCCACGACAAGCAGCCATTGCTGATCGAAGCAACCTTCCAAGGCTGCCAGACCGACGGTATTTGCTACCCGCCGATGATCCGGCAGGTGCGCGTCGAACTACCTGCCGTGACCACGACTTCCGCCGTATCGCCCACGCCCGTTGCAGAGGCACTGAGCGTTGGCGTGGTGTTACTCACCCTGCTATCGGCGGTGATCGGCGGTTTGATCCTGAATCTGATGCCCTGCGTTCTGCCAGTACTGTCGCTCAAGGTGCTTTCCTTGGCTGAAGGTGGCCGTGCCAGTGCCCGCCGCAGTGCACTTTGGTACACGGCCGGAGTGCTCACCAGTTTCGTGGCGGTGGGCGGCTTGGCTCTGCTGCTGCGCAGCGCCGGCTTGGCCTTGGGTTGGGGCTTTCAGTTGCAGCAACCGCTGGCGATTGGTGCCTTGGCCTATGTGATGCTGGCGGTGGGCTTGAGTTTGTCAGGCGTATTTCAGCTCGGGGCCAGTCTGGCCGGTGCCGGTCAATCACTCACCGAAAAGAAGGGCGCAGCCGGCGATTTTTTCACCGGTGTATTGGCGGTGGTGGTCGCCAGTCCTTGCACCGCACCGTTCATGGGCCCGGCGTTGGCATTCGCGTTTGCGGCTCCGCCAGCGCTGGCGATCGGCGTGTTTCTGGCGCTGGGGCTTGGGCTCGCAATGCCTTTCTTGCTGGTTGCCTTCATTCCAACCTTGGCCAACCGTCTGCCGCACAGCGGTGCGTGGATGAATACCTTCAAGCAGGTGATGGCTTTCCCGATGTATCTGACCGCCGCTTGGCTGGTATCGATCTTAGCCGCGCAACGCGGTGCGGATGGTGTCTTGTATGTGCTGGTCGGCGCGGTCGTGCTGGCGCTGGGCCTATGGTGGCGCGAACAGTTGCGCTATCGCGGTGGGGTGATCGCACGCACGCTGGCCATCGGTGTGATCCTGCTGAGCCTGTGGCCATTGTGGGCAACCCATCGATTGCCGCTGGCGGGCAACACGTCTTCGACATCGGCTCAAGCCGGTGTACAGCCCTATTCCAGCGAAGCACTGGCCGCTTTACGCAAACAAGGCCGCGTAGTGTTCGTCAACATGACTGCCGATTGGTGTGTCAGCTGCAAAGTCAATGAGAAGGCCGTGCTGGCGCAAGACGGCTTCAAGGCTGCCATGCGGGCCGCCAACGCGGTGTACATGAAAGGTGACTGGACCAATGTCGACCCGGCGATCACCGCGTTCCTGAAATCGCACAACGCGGTGGGGGTGCCGCTGTATGTGGTTTACCCAGCCGGTGGCGGCGATGGCGTGGTGCTGCCGACGATTTTGACAACGGGGATCGTGGTTGACGCGTTACGGGAAGCGGCGGGCAAATGAAGCAGGGCTGGGGACTGGGGACTGGGGGCTGGGGACAGCGGCTCGGCGC
>JANNWF010000586.1:0-5112 GCA_031408455.1 Pseudoxanthomonas sp.
CGATCACTTCCACACCCAGGACCTTCGCGACCTCATCGGCACGGAAGACGGCGCGCACACCGCCCGCTTTCCTAACGCGGTCCTCCTCGCCCCGCGCAACGAGTGGGACTACTGGGACGATCTCCACCCGATGCAGCGCGACTGGTTCGTGCGCGACGGCAAGAACTGGAAGGCGTGGACGACGGTCGATCCGGCCGATGCACTGACCACGCAAATCGCCGGCTTCACCCGCGACGGCAAGACGCTGTATTTGCTCGACAGCCGCGAGCGCAACACTGGCGCGCTGTTTGCGCTGGACACCGCGAGCGGTGAAAAGACGCTGGTGCATGCAGATGAGCGCGCCGACACGGGTTCGGTGTTGCTGGATCCCGCCACCGGCAAGATTCAAGCTGTCAACGTGAATTATCTGAAAGCCGCTTGGACGGTGCTGGACCCCGCCATCGCCGGCGACATGGAGAAGCTGCAGTCCACCTTGGGCGAAGGCGAGATCAACGTCACTTCGCGCACCGACGATGATCGCCGTTGGACGGTGTTGCACACCCGCTCCGACGCATCTGCCAAGTACCACCTGTACGATCGCGACAGTGGTGTCGTGTCGCCGTGGTTTGACACCCGTCCGGCGTTGGCCAAGGAAACTCTCGGCACCATGCAGGCGCTGGAACTGAAGAGCCGCGACGGCCTGACCTTGGTCAGTTACCTGACCTTGCCGCCCGCCAGCGACGCGGACAAGGATGGCCGCCCGGAGAAGCCGGTGCCGATGGTATTGCTGGTGCATGGCGGTCCGTGGGCGCGTGACCAGTACGGGTTGAACGGCACGCACCAGTGGTTGGCCAATCGCGGCTACGCCGTGCTCAGCGTGAACTTCCGTGGTTCCACTGGCTTCGGCAAGAGCTTCACCAATGCCGGCGACAAGCAGTGGGGCCGGACCATGCACGACGACTTGATTGATGCCGTCGAATGGGCCGTGACCAGCAACATCGCACCGCGCGAGAAGATCGCCATCATGGGCGGCAGTTACGGCGGCTACGCCACCTTGGCCGGCCTGACCATGACCCCGACCACCTTCGCCTGCGGCGTTGACATCGTTGGTCCGTCCAACCTCAACACCCTGCTTGCCTCGATTCCGCCGTACTGGGAATCCTTCAAGCGCGTGTTCGCCAATCGCGTCGGCGATCCCGAGACCGAGGAAGGCCGCGCGCTGCTGACCGAGCGTTCGCCGTTGACCTATGTCGATCAGATCGCTCGCCCGTTGTTGATTGGTCAAGGCGCCAACGACCCGCGCGTCAAGCAAGCCGAGTCGGATCAAATCGTCGCCGCCATGACGGCCAAGAAGATTCCGGTGACTTACGCCTTGTATCCGGATGAAGGCCACGGCTTCGCGCGTCCGCCGAACCGCCTGTCGTTCAATGCGGTGACCGAAGGTTTCTTGAGCACCTGCTTGGGCGGCCGCGTCGAAGCCATTGGCAGTGACTTGGAAGGTTCGACCTTGCAGGTGCCGGCTGGGGCTGAATTGGTGCCTGGCTTGAGCGATGCGTTGGCTGCAGCCAAGCCGGCGGCGGCTGAAGCACCGGCTGAAGAAAAAGCAACGCCTGCGGGCAGCTAGGTATCCGTTTGTTCGTTCGTTCCGCCTCTGCATAAGTGCAGGGGCGGAACTTGTCGCCACTCAAATAGCGGCGTCCGCTTGGCCACGAAGTCGCACATAGTTGGCATCGTTCTGGCTGGCGGCCAATCCCGGCGTATGGGTCAAGACAAGGCGCGGCTCCGCGTCAACGGCCGGCAACTGCTCGACCACAGCTTGGATCGCTTGCACGCGCTTGGCATCACCGATTGCTGGGTGAGCGGCAGCTACCCCGGCTACCGATGTATCGAAGATCAATCCCCCGCCAGCGGGCCGGTCGCCGCACTGCATTCGCTGGCGATTGCCTTGCCCAATACGAAGATGCTGATCGTGCCAGTCGACATGCCGGCGCTCGATCAGCGCCTCTTGCGGCATTTGCTGGACAGTGGCACGGATGCACGCTGCGCGCACTTTCGCGCTGCGCCATTGCCGCTGCGACTCATTACGGATGGCATTGCCGCGCAGGCAATCGCCGCCTGCATCAACCAATCCGACCGCGACCAACGCTCGCTGCGCAATGTGCTGAGTCGCTTGGAGGCGAAGGTGATCGAGCCGCCCGAATGGGCCGATCCGGGCGCGTTGACGAGCGTGAATACGCCGAGTGAGTGGGCAGAGTGGCTTGCCAACTCGGTCACCGAATGAAGTGAGCGCATCTCCATCGCCAGTCACTAGCCAACACATTCAAGCCTATCCTTAACCATCATGCCGGCGCCGGCACCCACCCGATTACCTGCAAGCACAGCAGCTGGATTCCGGCGTGCGCCGGAATGACGACAATAGACGTCGCACCTTGTGGCCGCGCCAGACTTACTCCGCCGGCCGAGTTTGGATAGACTGTCGACCCGCTTGCGCTACTGCGCAAGCGCGCCCCCAATTTTAGGACGGCGACGGGCAACCGGCGTCGAAGCGTGCGACATGAGCACTACCCGGACAACCATTCGATCCACGTAGTAACCAGCGCTCGACCAGTGGCGGTATCCATGGGCGCTCGGCGCCCTTTTTATTGCCTCACGTTTATTGCCTTAAGGTTCAAATCAATGATCACGATCACCCTCCCCGACGGCAGCCAGCGGCCGTTTGATAGCGCGCCCTCGGTCGCCGACGTGGCTGCCTCGATTGGCGCCGGACTCGCCAAAGCGGCGCTTGCCGGCAAGGTAGACGGCCAGTTGGTCGATACCAGCTATCTGATCGAGCGCGATGCATAGCTTGAAATCGTTACCGACCGTCACCCTGACGCGCTGGAAATCCTGCGTCACTCGACCGCGCATCTGCTTGCACAAGCGGTGCAGCGTCTGCATCCCGGCGCGCAGGTGACGATTGGTCCGGTCATCGACAATGGCTTCTTCTACGATTTTTCGTACTCGCGCCAGTTCACCACTGATGACCTGCCTTTGATCGAAGCCGAGATGCAGAAAATCGTCAGCGAGAAGCTGCCGCTGTCGCGCTCGGTCAAGTCGCGGGATGAAGCCGTCGAGCATTTCCGCGGCATTGGCGAGTTGTTCAAGGCCGAGATCATCGAGTCGATTCCGGCCGATCAGGAGCTGTCGCTCTACACACAAGGCGAGTTCACCGACCTCTGCCGCGGGCCGCACGTGCCGAGCACGGATCGCTTGCGCGCGTTCAAGCTGATGAAGGTGGCCGGTGCCTATTGGCGCGGCGACTCCAACAATCCGATGTTGAGCCGCATCTACGGCACGGCCTGGTTGAACGACAAGGATCTGAAAGCCCATCTGCTGCAGATTGAAGAAGCCGAGAAGCGCGACCACCGCAAGATCGGCAAGGCACTACACCTGTTTCATCAGCAGGAAGAGGCGCCCGGCATGGTGTTCTGGCATCCGAAAGGCTGGGCGCTGTGGCAGGTGATCGAGCAATACATGCGCACGGTGTATCTGCATTCGGGTTACCAGGAAGTGCGCTGTCCGCAGATTCTGGATGTCTCGTTGTGGAAGAAGTCCGGTCATTGGGACAACTACAAAGAAAACATGTTTTTCACCGAGTCGGAGAAGCGCGGCTATGCGGTGAAGCCGATGAATTGCCCCGGCCATGTGCAGATTTTCAACAACGGTCTGCACAGCTACCGTGACCTGCCGATTCGCTATGGCGAGTTTGGTGGCTGCCATCGCAACGAGCCCTCGGGCGCGCTGCACGGGATCATGCGGGTGCGCGCGTTTACCCAAGACGACGGCCATATCTTCTGCACGCCGGACCAGATCGAAGCCGAAGTCACCGCGTTTCATCGCCAGGCCATGCGTGTCTACGGCGACTTCGGATTTACCGAGATTGCCTTGAAAATTGCGCTGCGGCCGGAAAAGCGGCTGGGCAGCGATGAAGTCTGGGACAAAGCTGAAAGCGCCTTGCGCGCCGCGTTGCGCACGGCCGGCGTCGAGTGGGAAGAACTGCCCGGTGAAGGCGCGTTCTACGGCCCGAAGATCGAATACCACATGCGCGATTCGATTGGCCGCGGCTGGCAAGTCGGCACCATGCAGGTCGATTTCATGATGCCCGAGCGCTTGGGTGCCGAGTACGTCGACGCGCAGTCGCAGCGCCAGCATCCGGTAATGTTGCATCGCGCCATCGTGGGTTCGATGGAGCGTTTCATTGGCATCTTGATCGAACATCACGCCGGTCTGCTGCCAGCTTGGCTGGCACCGGTGCAGGCGGTGCTGATGAATATCACCGATGCGCAGGCCGACTATGTCGCCACTGCCCGGAAAGCCTTTGCAAATCAAGGTTTCCGCGTTGAGTCCGACTTGAGGAACGAGAAAATCGGGTATAAGATTCGCGAGCACACGCTACAGCGCGTCCCGTATCTACTCGTGGTGGGTGATCGCGAGAAGGAAAATGGGATGGTCGCGGTGCGCTCGCGGTCGGGGGACGACTTGGGGAGCATGACCCTGGAACAGTTCGCCAGTCGGCTGCGCGCAGAAAGTGGCCCGGGCTCAAAAGCGTGAAAACGCCTTGCCAGCCAGGGCAATCGAGGTATCAACGTATGAGGAATGACGAATCAACACCGAAAAACTGAACCGGAAGAACGAGGAAATCCGCGTACCGCAGGTGCGTGTGATTGGGGCCGATGGCGAAATGGTCGGTATCCTTTCCCGCGATGCTGCGCTACAGATGGCAGGCGACGCTGAACTCGACTTGGTCGAGATCCAGCCCAACGCCGAGCCGCCGGTTTGCCGGATCATGGATTTCGGCAAGTTTCGTTTTGAGCTGCAGAAGAAAGCTTCCGCAGCCAAGAAGAAACAGAAGCAAGTCGAAATCAAAGAGGTCAAGTTTCGTCCGACCACCGACGATGGCGACTACCAGATCAAGCTGCGCAACATGCGGCGTTTTCTGGAAGAGGGCGACAAGATCAAGCTCACGATTCGCTTTAAGGGCCGTGAAATGGCGCATACCGAGTTGGGTGTGGCCATGATCAAGCGCATCGAGACCGACCTGATCGAAGACATCGTGATCGAGTCGCGGCCACGTTTGGAAGGCCGTCAGATGGT
>JANNWF010000587.1:0-20630 GCA_031408455.1 Pseudoxanthomonas sp.
TTCCGGCGTGCGCCGGAATGACGGTGCTTAGTTGAGGCGCCTAACCGAAGGGTATGAGTCGATAGTTCGGGCCGCATCAATCTGATGCGGCCCGCATAGAAGAACGAGAGTCGCACCATGAACACCCTCCAAATTGATGGCAGCCTGGGCGAAGGCGGTGGGCAAGTGCTGCGCACGGCACTGTCATTGGCCATTCTCTTGCAGCAGCCGCTTTGCATCAGCAACATCCGCGCTGGCCGGGCAAAGCCGGGCTTGATGCGCCAGCATCTGGCTGCGGTCAAGGCCGCGCAGGCGATTTCTGCGGCTGACGTGGCTGGCGCGACGCTGGGTTCCACCGAATTGCAATTCGTGCCGCAAACCTTGAGTGCGGGCAGTTATCACATCGATATCGGCAGCGCCGGCAGTGCCAGCTTGGTTCTGCAAACCATGCTGCCGCCGCTGCTGCGGGCGAACGGCCCGAGTCGGCTTGCCATCATTGGTGGCACCCACAACATGCTGGCACCCAGCACCTGCTTTTTGCAGCGTTGCTTTCTGCCGCAGCTGGCGAAGATGGGCGCATCGGTGCAGCTTGAGGTCGAACGCGAAGGCCTGTTTCCAGCAGGTGGCGGGCAGATCGTGGTGCGCATCCAACCGCAGCCGTTGACTCCGATCACGCTCACCGAACGCGGCGAGCGACTGGAATTCGGCGCGCAAGCACTACTGGCGGCGGTGCCTTTGCACGTTGCCACACGCGAGTTGGCGGTGCTTGCCGAGCACTACCCGCAGGTGCAAGCGATGAGCACCATTCGGCAATTGGGCGGCCGCACCGGTCCTGGCAATGTGCTGTCGTTCTGGGCCACGTTTGCGCATGTCAGCGAGCTGGTGACTTGCTACGGCGAACGCGGCGTGTCGGCCGAGAAAGTGGCGAGCACGGCCTGCGCAATGATGGCGAGCTATCTCGATTGCAAAGCCGTCGTCGGCGAACATTTGGCCGATCAATTGCTGTTGCCCATGTGGCTGGCGGGCGGTGGTGAGTTCATCACCGGCAGCGTCACTCCGCACCTGCAATCCAATGCCGAGTTGATCGCGCAGATCACCGGCGCGCGGATTGAGCTTGAGCCTGGCACCAACTGCACACGGGTGACAGTGCGGGTTTGACCCAACTGCTCGCGGCTGTCCTCAATCGTCACGAATCGCGCACGGATACGGCAGCAGTCGTAAGCTGCTCGCCGGAAATCGTTACAACCTCTGGATTGCGCATGGCCGCCGAAGACTACACACCGCCACGACTGCTGGATTTTCTGCGTGAGGCACCCAAACAGGGCTTACTCAATCCGGCGGTCGCACGCAGCCGCGCGAACGCCATCGAACAACTGTTTGTTGAGCTGACGCGAGGTGAGAAGGACGACATCCGGCTGATCGACGTCGACAAGTTGGCGGCGCGGCTGCACAGCATCCAGGGCAGCACCATCCGCGCGGAGGTGGTGACGCTGTACAAGACGCGAGTGTCAGAGGCACTGATCGACTACCTCGCCTGGCTGCAGAACCCGACGACCTTTGCCACCATTTCCGGCCACACGCTGCGCCGCAGCATGCGCCCATTTACCGTGGAGGCTGACAACACCGAGGAACTGCGAGCACTTGAGGACATTGCGCTGGCGACCAGCGAGCGGCGCAAGGATTATCTGTCGGTGCCGCTGCGCGAGGGCCATACCGTCTTCATCACCAACCTGCCGCTGGACTTGAGTGCGGAGGAAGCCGGTCGCATTTCACGCGTCGTGATGGCACTGGCGCGACAGCCGGGTGACGGGGTGACCCGTGCGGGCTAGCCGATTCGTCACCATTGCGCCGATGGCGGCGTTCGGTACGGTCGGCGTGTCGCTGATCGCTTACTTCTTTTGGATGCCCGGCGCCGCTGGCCCATTTCACGACAACATGGTGCCGGAGCTGATCGGCTTCTGTATTGAAGGCTTCTTCTTGGTCGGGCTGCTGACCATGATGCAGAAGTCGCGCGAACGCGCTTATCGCAAGGAACTCTGGCTGAGCGTGCGTGGCGCCTTGCGCGGATTTCTCTCCAAACTCGACATCGCCCTGTTGCCGCCCAACGCCGAACCGGCGCCCACGGCGGCGCTGGAGCAGGATCCGATGATCGTGCGCCGTTACTTGCGCGAATTGCAGGGCGCGCGTCTGGACCTGGAAGCCATGGTCGCGCTGAAGCGCGAGGGCATCGAGATTCTGGGTCTGGCCCGCGACCTGATTCCGGTCGCCGCCCAACTCAGCGCGCGCCACATGCGCTGGTGGATCGCCATCGTCAACAGCATTCGCCAGTTGTCACAGGCGCAGTCGCGTGAGGCGCTGGAACAGGGCGTGTACCTGCTGCTGGAAAACATCCAGGAGTTTGATCAGATAAGTGATTGAATCGGCGATTGAACGCGCCGCAACTGTGCGCTGGCGACAGCCGGCTCACCCCAGCCAGCAGCCGCGCTTGCGCGCATCGGCAAGAATGTCTTGGGCCCAGCGCGCCGCATCGGTTGCGGCTGGCGCAGGAAACTCGATCAAGCGAGCTTGCGTCGATGACCAGCAAGCAATGTGGGCTGGCCAACGCGCAGTTACTTGCGCGGGTTTAGGAGACACCGCATTGGCATCGAAGTGTTGCAGATTGGCGGCCCGCAATTGATCCAGCAAGCCGTCGGCATACTGGCTGTGACGCGGCTGTACTTTCTCCGGCAGGGTGGGCATCACCCGATCAATCAATCCTTGCGGTTGCAGTGGCCGCAACACAAACGCCGCTTGCCCATTGCGCGCAGCAACTACTGGACCCACCGCATCGGGCAGCAGCAACAGCATGCCTGCGGGATTGCGCAACGCAGCTTGCGGTAGCGCGGCGGCGGTGTGTTTGAGCGCTGATTGCACGGCCCAGACTTTCGCAAGCAGCGGTTGCAACACGCCCACGCCGACGAGGATTGCCACGCCCAGCAACGCATTGGCCAGGTGACGCATTGGCAACTGCAAGCGCGACCTCGGCTCGAATGGTCGTGCGCTCATCACACCCGCGGCGAGCGCCAACCACGCCAACGGCGAATACAGCAGCCGTCCGCCCTCCCCATTACCGGCCAGCGAGCCCAGATTGAGCAAGGTCGCCAACAGTGCTCCCGCGCCGGCGGCCAACAGCGCCATGCTCACTTGGCGTGTGCGCGAGCCAACGATGCCGAGTGTGAGCACACCAACAACAACCACGGCATAAGCAAGCAGCAGGTTCCACTGCTCGCCCACCAATCCGTGCAGCCAAGGCAGCGCTGACAGGGCTGCGACTGGCAAGCGCGCTACGGAGTCGGTGAGCGGCGTCGCGGCACCACCGTAAACCTGCCACGCGCTGCCAAACAGGATGGCTCGCCAAGCCAGAAACACGCCAACCAGGGCGGCGGCGGCAATGAGTGCAAACAGTCGCCGGCGCTCACGCAATGCCGGCGCAGCCATCCAGAGCAATCCGGCCTGCAGTGGCAGCAACGCCGCCGACTCTTTGAACAGCAACGCCGGCAGCAAACAGATCGGCAACCAGTACACCTGCGCTTTGGCGTACTGAGTTCGACCCACCCAAGCCAACAGTCCCAGCAACGAAAACAAGGTGACGCTTGCATCGGAACGCGCCGATAGCCAGTACACACCTTCAGCGAGCAGGGGCGACAAACCAAACAGGCCCGCAGCAAGTGGCGCGGCGACCCCAGCGTCGGCCCCCGATTGCGCTGCAATGCGGCGTACCAACAGCGCCACCAACAGCATGTTGGCGAGATGCACAAAGTAGTTGTAGGCGTACCAGCTCGCGTAGTCGGTCCCGCTTCGCAGGAAGTCGAAGGTCAGGCTGGCGATGATCAAGGGCCGGTAAAAAGCGGCGCCTTCGCTGGTGCTGCTGGAAAATTGCCGCCACAGTTGACTGCTGGTTTCGCCATTGACGGACCACACGTAGGCGCGATGCAGATTGGAAAAATCATCGCCCAGCCAATAGCCGGCAAAGCCCGGCGCATAGACGCCCGCGGCAATCAGCAACAGCACGGCAAGCACGGCCACGACGCCACGGCGCGAATCAACCACGCGCCTCTCCCGTCTGCTTGGAGTAAGACTGCAAGAAGTATCGATTGAGCACAAAACTGATCGGCGTGGAAACGCAAATAGCCACAGCGAGACCGAGCTGCGGGGACCAGCCCAGCCAGTCCGTTGCCAGCTGCATCAGTCCGGCATTGATCAAATACGTCAGCAGATAGAGCAGCGGATAGGTCGCTGCGCCCTTCCAGCTGGCGCCGCTGCCGAACACCCACAGTGCGTTCAGCGCATAGGCAAGCGCGATACCCATGGCGAAAGCGATGGCGAACGCCAATTGCGGATGCATGGCCGCGCTCAGCAGCCAGAACACAGCGTAGGTGACGACCGTATTGAAGCCGCCGGCGAACAGGAAGCGCAGCGCTTGCTTGGCAGCCGCTTCAGCCATCGCGCACGACTTCAAGAAATTCGCCGTAGGTGCGCAGGTAATCGCTGGCGTCGTAGGGCAGCGAGGCAAGCACCATCAGCACCGCATCTTCGCTGTAACGGTACTGCGTCCCCCACACCATCGGCGGCAGATACAGACCGACGCTCGGTGAATCCAAGCGGTATTCGTCGCGCCCGTTGCCATCATCGACCAGCACCGACAGCGAGCCGTTGACGCAGATCAGAAACTGCGCGCAACGGCGGTGTGCGTGCTCGCCGCGGACCTCGCGACTGGGCACGTGGTTGACGAAAAAACAGCGTTGCGGCGTGAACGGCAAATGTTCCGCGAACTCGGCCACCGTGAGATGACCGCGCATGTCGGCGTACTGCGGCAGCGCGATCAATCGCGCAGAGGGCACCGACATGGCGCGTGGCGACGAAGGTTCGGCGGCGATCAGATCGGCATCGCGGCGGGTGCCGACGTAGCCGCTGATGCGGGCCGGATTGCCGACTACGATGGCGTTCGCCGGCACCGAGCGGGTGACCACCGCACCCGCACCGACCATGGCTCCCGTGCCGATGGTGATGCCAGGCAACACGGTGGCGTTGGCGCCAATCGACGCGCCTTGCTCAACCACGGTTTCGAGGAAGCGTGCGGGACGTTGCCGACTGCGCGGAAAGTGATCGTTGGAAAACGTGGCGTTGGGACCGACAAAGACATCGTCGTGCAGACGCACGCCATCCCAGAGTTGCACGCCACATTTGACGGTCACGCGATCACCCAGGATCACGTCGTTCTCGATGAACACGCCATCGCAGATATTGCAGTCACGGCCGATGCGCGCGCCGGGCAATACGTGCGCGAATGCCCAGACGCGGGTGCCCTCGCCCACGTCACCGGATTCGCAAAGGGCCTGTGGATGAACGAATGCACTCATGCGAATGGCTCAGATGGCATTGGCGGACTTAAGCTTGACGGAGTGGTCGCGGTTGAAGTCCTCGCTTTGCATCACCACCGCCAGCGGACGTGCCTTGGTGTTTTCAAAGCCGCGCCAGACGTAGGACCCGATCACTCCCAATCCAAATAGATTGAGCGCGGAGAAAAACAGCACGGCCAACACAGTCGCGGTGTAACCAGGCACCTCGATCGCTCCGCTCAGCTTCGCCAGCAAGACGGCCAAGGCAAAACCAACGCTCGCCAACAGACCCAGTCCGCCTGCTGCCAGAAACACCCGGATCGGTAAATCGGAAAATGAAAACACGCTGTCGGCGAGATAACGCAGCTTGCGGCGAAATGTCCACGCGCTGGTGCCAAGCTCACGCGCCTGGCGCTGGTAAGGCACTTCCGCGCGCCGAAACCCCAGCCACAACAACTGCCCCACCAGCGAACTATTGCTTTCGCCGAAGGCGACCAGCCGATCCCGAAACAAGGCATTGCAGGCGAACACGTCGATGCCGCCCGCTGGCATTTCGGGTTGCACCAAGCGTCGGTAAGCTCCCCAAAACAGGCCTGAACTGAGACGGTCCAGCCACGGATCGCTGCGCCCGGCGCGGCTGGCCAGCAACAGGTCGTGATCGCCTTGACGCAACTTGGCAAAGCAGGTCTCGAACAGGTCGGCAGGTTCCTGCAGGTCGGCCGACATCACCGCCATATAGGGCGTCTGCACTTCCATCAGGCCGGCGCGGATAGCCGCAAACGAGCCGAAGTTGCGCGAAAGCAGCAGCAACCTGGCCGCATACGGTGCCACCGCAAAACCTTCGCGCAAGTGTTCGAAACTCAAGTCGGGGCTGCCATCGACCACGGCCAGCACCCGAATACCACCGGGCACGCGCGCATGCAGATCGGCCATCCGTGCCAGCAGACCGGGAATATTTTCCTCGTTCCGATACACCGGAACGACCAAGGTGCACTCAGCGTTCAAAGTGATTGCAGGCCGCGATGACATGCTGGACTTCCGCATCGGTGAGCGCCGGATGGCAGGGCAGACTCAGCACCTCGGCGCAGGCGCGCTCGGTCGTCGGCAGGTTCGGCGCATCGTCGTTGGACGGTAAAGCCAGCTGACGGTGATCCGGTATCGGGAAATGGACTACCGCCTGCACGCCGCAGCGCGCCAGATGCTGTTGCAAGCGATCACGCTGCTGGCAACGGAGCACAAACAAATGGACGACGTCTTCATCGCCGCCACGTTGCTGCAAGCGGATCGCAGGATGATTGATGCCTTCGCTGTACAGCGCAGCGATCTGTCGACGGCGTTCATTGCGGGCATCGAGCAATGGCAGTTCGACATTCAAGACGGCCGCCTGCAGCTCATCCAGACGGGAATTGCGGCCGCCGCCCAACTCGACGCTGTACTTGTCACCCCAACCATACTGACGCAACTGCCGGACCCGATCCGCCAACGCTTGATCAAGCGTCACCACCGCACCGCCGTCGCCCAGCGCACCAAGATTCTTGGTTGGATAAAAGCTGAAGCAACCCAGATCGCCAAAGCTACCCGCCAGCCGTCCGCCACGGCGCGCGCCGTGCGCTTGCGCGCAATCCTCAATGACCGGCACACCCGCCGCATGACAGCGCGCAACGATGCTCTCCACAGCCGCTAATTGGCCATACAGATGGGTCACTACGAGTGCGCGCGGGCGCTGCCGCAACACGGCATCAAGCGCCTGCGGATCGAGCTGCAGATGGCGATCCTCGATCTCCACAAACAGCGGTCTCGCAGCGCAGGCCAAGATGGCTGTGCAGGCGTAATAGCCCGCATTGGCGACGGTGGCAACCCGATCACCCGCGCCCACACCCAACGCCCGCAGCGCCAACTCCAAGGCTTCACTGCCATTGCCAACGCCAATGCAATGCGGCACACCGCAGTAGCCGGCGAAGTCGCGCTCGAATCGCTGCACCTGCGGCCCCAACACGAACCAGCCGCTATCGAGCACGTCGAGCAAGGCTTTCGCCAACGACTCGCGATGCGACATGTGCAGCGCCTGCAGTTGGTTGAAGGGAACGCGCATGTAGTGCGTGGCTAGGATCGGGCCGGCTATTCTGCCAGCGCGAGGCAGGTAGCCGCATGGCGTGCAGGTGGGTGACGCTCGCCGTAGTAGCCTTGGCAGGCGATACTTTCAGCATGCCGAGCCAGCAATTTTCCCTCCCTCGTTCAGCCCATGTCGTCGTTTTTGAGGCGACCGCGGGCTTTCCCAAAGATCGCCACTGAATGGAAGAAGGCTTGGTTTGGCCGCCGCTTCGCGAGCAGTGCTGCGATGCCTTGGTGTATCTCGATAGCGGCTCGATTTGCGCCGCAGGCGATGGCTGCTATGACCCACTGAGACCGATGGGCTCGGGGCTTTGGTTCGCTGCCCTGGATGCTTTCGGACTCCCGCCGACAATTCTGATCTGGGTCCATTTACTGTTGGTGTTGCTGTCGGTTTGGCTATCCATCGGTCTGGCGCGGCAGTGGTTGGGGCACACCCTCGCCCTCGGCACCCCGCGAATGGTTAAGAACATGCTGGCCGTGTGTGGGATCGGTTCACTACTCGCGCACCTCATTTTCTTGCAGCCGGTCTTGCCGCATTCGCTGGCCGACCCACCGTCGGCCTTGCTGACCCTCATGGCCACATGGCTCGCATTGAAGCTCCCGAAAGAGAGCCATTGGTGGCGCTATGCCGTGATCGGCATCCTGCTGGGATTGGCAGCATTCATTCGGGCTTACTACCTTTACCCCGTGCTGGGCTGGCTGCTGGCGATGGGCATGTTGTGGATTGCCGACCGCAATCGTCGCCCGCGCGAATTGCTACTGGCATTGGCGCTGCTTCCTATTGCCATTCAATACACAGCCACTTGGCGCGAGACAGGCCGGTTTGGCTACATCAGCCCTGCCCAAGAAAGCATGTGGAAGGAGTTGCACCTGCGCGACGGCTCCATGGGCTACGACACCCTGCTGCGGCCAATCGAGGGATTTCGCTGGCTATCGCCCTGCTCTGAAGACCAGCTCGGACCGATGCAGGCGTTCGAGCAACGCGACCCATGGCTGGCGACGTGCATCTTCGCCAGCCGACTGAATTTTTACTTTGGCAGCTATGCCGCCACCACGTATCTGAAGCCTGATCCGAATCTACAGCCGGATGCGAACAAGTTGGACCGTTTCAACGATGCCGACGTGCTCGGTGGCATCCACATGCTCGCCACCCACGCCGTGTTGAATGCGGTACGCGCGCCGAGCGGCCGACTATCCACGACTCGCCTGATCGTGCAACAGGCGACAGACGTCGCCGGCGTAGAGCAGGCGTTTCGGCCTCACTCAACCGGAGCCTACAGCTACAGTGTTTGGCTGTGGTCAACCCAGCCGGCGACGGTCGAGTTGCGGATGTATCGGCAGTCTGATGGCCAACAAGTGGCAGCCCGCCAGATCGACCTCACGCCCAAAGCCGAGCGCTACGCGATCTCCGGTGAACTGCAGGACGCCAGTCCGCATGTCATTTTTCTCGGCACCGGGGCCCACGGCGGGGCCGACTGGGGTCGCAAAGTCGGCGACAGCCTGTTGATGTGGGGCGGCAAACTGGAACGCGGCTCGCAGCCGCAGGCATGGAAGCCAGCCGCCGATCCGCGCCTCGGCGAAGCCCGCCGCCTGTGGTCGCCGCTCTTGTTGCTGGCCAACAGCGCTGCGCTGTTAGTCGTCGGGGTGCTGTGTTGGCGACAACGCCGAGCCATCAACAAGTTGCAAGTGGGCGTGGTCTTGCTACTCGGCTTGCTGTTGGCCGAAGGACTGGTGATTGTGCCCGAGCAGCGCTTCGTGATTGCCGTCCTTGTCGCGATTTGGACGCTGGCCTGGTTCGTGTCGGTGGCGGCTTTCGCCCGTCGCGGCGGGGTGCAGCGCTATGGGCATTCTCAAATGCCGCTGCCAATTTCGGATCAACACAAGTAACCACTCTAGTTGCCACGGAACCGCTGTGCGTGAGTCCCGTCATCGCGTCGGCAACAAATTTCGCATGCCGATGTAAAAATAGACCAAAGCCTTTTGCCAACGTGTGCGAGCACAGACGATGTGCACATGCGGCAGCGGACGCCGCGCCATGCCGCTGCCGTTGTGAATCAAGGTGACCGCGCTATTGGCGATGGTGATGGGCAGTTTCTCGCTGCACGCCATGGCCATCGACAGCTTGCCCAGCGGCTATGCCGAACAGCAGATGTTGCAATGGCTAAACCACGTCGCCGCTCCACAGAAAGTAGGGCGCAATAAGCGCAGCGCATTGCGCCAACAGCAGGGCGTCGACACAGGGAGGTAACCAACGGTCGATCCTGATCAGTTGCGCTTCGCCGTCGTTGCAACTCAGGCGACGCCGCGCAATGCCCTGCGGTTATTGCGCCCTGCCCTCAACTAGATGCGACGCCCGCTCACCACTGCCGAAACACCACGCACACCGTTGTCGAATCAAGCACCGCAAACTCCTGCGCACCCCAAGGTTTGAGTCGGACTGAGTTGGAGTTGGGATGCAGCACCTCGGGTGCGCGTTGTTTAACTTCGTTGTAGATCTCGATGATGTTGTCGGTCTCGATTGCCAGTTCCGGGCGATCGAGCGCCGCCAGCGTCGCATTTTCCATCAGGTACAGCTTGGCGCCGTCCCTGCCTAGAACGGAGATGGTGGCGTCCTGATGCAATACCTCAAAACCTAGGCAGCGCACGAAGAGATCCAATCCGACCCGGATGTCGGCATAGAAAACCTTCGGGATAAGGCGCAACAACATGCTCGGAATCCTCTCAAAGACGCGATGATCAGCTTGCGACGCTGACGCATTTGGTGGCATCCGCACTGTAATGCGCGCACCCCAATGCTGTAAGACTCCAATGCGGTCATGGATGTGGTCCTTTCTGCGGCGTAATCTCAGCCGCTAGGCGCACCGGGGAGAAAGATGATGGCGCGCAATGTTCGCTGGTGGGTCGGTGGCTTACTTGGCCTGTTGCTGGCGGCAAGTCGGCTGCATGCCGCATCCTTGCCGCCGCTGGCGGAGATCACCCAAATCGCCGCAGGCGGATTGCACACCTGTGCGTTGGATCAGCAAGGTCGAATGTCGTGCTGGGGCTCGAACATCGCTGGCCAGCTCGGCCTCGGCAACGATGCCTCCGACTCGGCGCGCCTTACGCCCGTGCCGTTGCCTGGCTTGCTCGGCGTGCGCACCATCAGCACAGGCTATTTTCACAGCTGCGCAATTACCGCTGAGCGCGGCGTGGTGTGCTGGGGCCTCAATGACAACGGCCAATTAGGTGATGGCAGCAGCGTATATGCGCGCGGAACGCCGGTCGCCACGCTTGGCCTGAGCGGATCCGTAAGTGCCATCGCTACCGGCAATCGTCACAGCTGCGCCATGTTGGTCAACGGTCAAGTCAGCTGCTGGGGCGTCAACGACGCTGGCCAGCTCGGCGACGGCAGCAGCGAGATGAAGCGGCCCCGGGCCGGGCCGGTCGAGGGCCTGTCCGCGTCCGCCTTGCTGATCGCCGCCGGCGACGAACACACCTGCGCGGCGCTTGCTGACGGCAGCGTGCGTTGCTGGGGTTACAACGCCTTCGGCCAGATCGGCAACGGTTCTACCGTCAATGCGACGCGACCGGTGCAGGTGATGGGCTTGCCCGGTCCGGTGATCGCGCTGGCGGGCGGTGCCAACAGCAGTTGCGCGGTGACGGGTGTTGGCGCGGTGTATTGCTGGGGCCCGCAGTTTCCGTTGGCGGCTTTTGGTGGCGGCTCGCTGATTGCCCGCGAATATCCTGGATTTGCCAGCGGCTTCATCGCCATTGATGGCGGCAACAGTCACTTCTGTGCGCTGAGCAGCAGCGGCGCAGTGAAGTGCCTGGGCGACAACGTGGCCGGCCAGTTTGGAACCGGCCCGATCGACGGCAGCAGCGGCACTGAAACCGTGATCGGCCTGGCGGCCAACACGGTGCAGATCAGCGCCGGCGGCGGTCACACCTGCGCACGTTCGCAAAGTGGTGGCGCGCAGTGCTGGGGCTCCAATACCGCGGGTCAGCTCGGCATCGACAACGTCAGCTTGCGCCTCGTTCCTACGCAGGTGCTGGGTCGAGCCAGCTCGGTGGGGTCCGTTTCAGTCGGCAGTCAAAGCAGTTGCGCCTTGAGTAGCACCGGCGGCGTGTCGTGCTGGGGCTATAACTTGAATGGCGAATTGGGCGATGGCACGTTTCGCATCCGGTTGACGCCGGTGAATGTGGTCGGTCTGACGGCGAGCGTGCGCCTGCTGCAATCGGGCAGCGCCTCGAGCTGCGCGGTCACCGCCGCGCGCCGGCTCAAATGCTGGGGTGCCAACTTCGATGGCCGGCTCGGCAATGGATCGACAACGACCAGCAACGTGCCTGTCGATGTGGTGGGGCTGGGCGATGTCGACGTGCTGGATGTCAGCATCGGCCGGTCGCACGCCTGCGCCTTGCTCGCGAGTGGCGGGGTGAAGTGTTGGGGCACGAATGCGTTTGGGCAAATCGGCGATGGCAGTACCGAGGCGCGCCTGACGGCGGTGGACGTGGTCGGTCTCGGCAGTGGTGTGCGTTCGATCTCGGCCGGCTTTTTTCACACCTGCGCGGTGACCGAAGGAGGGGCGATGCGTTGTTGGGGTATCAACAGCAGCGGTCAGCTCGGCGATGGCAGCACCGTCAATCGGCTGACACCCGTCGCCGTGGTCGGTTTGTCGACTGGCGTGAGCGCGGCCAGCGCCGGGGCCTTGCATACCTGCGCCCTGAAAACCGGCGGTGCAGTCACTTGCTGGGGCGGCAGCGCGTCTGGCAATTTGCTGGGCGATGGCTCGCTGCAGGATCGCGCGGTGCCAGGCGATGTTCCATCGCTGCAAAGTGGCGTAGTCGAGCTGGCGGCCGGCCACATCAACACCTGCGTCCGCCTAGACACGACGGCGGTGCAATGCTGGGGTCAGGGCGTCGGCGACAACACCAACCTTGCTCGCCCTCTGCCCACCGTGGTGGCCGGCCTCACCCGCGGGGCCAGCAACATCGACTCCGGACTAGGCGGCCACAACTGCGTGGTGATCGCGGGCGCCGCGCGATGCTGGGGCGACAATCTGTTTGGGCAAATCGGTGATGACAGCTCCCACGGTGTGCCCACCGCGCAAGTCGTACTGAACGATGAACTGCTGCGGCGCGTGAGCCCGCTCACCGAGAACGCCAACGCGGCATCCAGTGATGCGCAGTTCGATGCGAGCGGGCGCTACGTCGTCTTTCAATCGGACGCCAACAATCTAGTCGCCGGCGACAGCAACGGCAGGACCGACATTTTCCGTCGTGATCGGCAAACCGATGAAATCCTGCGCATCAGCGTCGACAACGCCGGCACTCAGCTCAGCAGCGACGCGGGCGAAGCGTCGCTGACCGCCGATGCGCAACTGGTGGTGTTTGTTGCCGCGAACAACGCGGCTGCGACATTGCTGGGCGAAAGCAAATTGCAACGTGAGTCGCGACTGAAAGGCAGCGGGTCGGGGCTGTTTCTGCGCAATCTGCTGACCGGCACCACCCAGCGCGTCGGCGACGCCGCGTTGACGGGCAGTCAGCCCAGCATTGCCCCTGACGGTGGCTTGGTCGTGGTCGCGGTGCCAACCAGCGATCCCGCCCAAGGCGTGCTCGGTCAACTCAATGTCTACTCCATTCCACTCACCCGCGCCGGCAATTCAATCGTGCCGAGCGCGGCGCGTTGTTTGACCTGCAAATCGATAGCCGCGGCCGGCGTGCCGACGACGGCCAACGTCAATGGCGAGAGTCAAAACGCGGTGGTCTCAGCCAACGGACAATGGGTCGCCTATCAAACCGCGGCCAGCAATGCACTCGACGGCAGCCCCGCGCCCTGCGCCGCTGGCAACAACCAAGTGATGCTGCGCAACGTGCTCTCCGGGGCCACCCAGCGGGTAAGCCCACCTTCGACCCTGATAGTGAGCCAATGCGGGCTGACCGGCAGTCAAAGTCCGAGCATCGACTACAGCGGCCAGACCGTGGTCTGGCAGAGCGACCAAGGCATCACGATGGGCGACAACAACAGTCTCGCTGACGTCTATCTCTGGACCACCGCGCAACCCAGCCCGGTGCGTCTTAGCCAAGGCGGCAACGGCGTCGACACCACCGGTGCGGCGCAGTCACCGCAGCTGTCGGGTGATGGCAGCCAGGTGGTGTTCGTGAGCGCCGCATCCAACCATGACCTCGAATTTGCCGACAACAACGAGCGCGCCGACGTTCACAGCATCAATCTGCAGCAACCCACGATCATCCAGCGGCTGTCGCGCAATGCCAATGGTTCTGAGTTCAATGACAACAGCCAAGCGCCAGCGCTGAATTTTGACGGCACCCAATTGGCCTTTCAGTCCAATGCCAGCAATCTGTTGGCCGGTGCGCTGACTGGCTCAGCCATCGTCGCGCGCAGCAATCCGCAGGCCACGGCCAAGCGCTCGGCGACATGGTGGATACCGGCCGAATCCGGCTGGGGATTGACCGTATTCGACCAAGGCAACTTGCTGGCACCGGCATGGTTTACCTATGACAGCGACGGCGAACCGACCTGGTTTCTGATCGCCGGCGCATTCCCGCAAACCGACGGCAGTTTTGTCGGCCCGCTGCAGCGCTTCACCGGCACGCCGTTTGATCAAATCAACGGTCCAGCGGCGCGTACCACCACCACGATCGGCGAAGTGCGCTTGAGTTTTGCCGGCGAGAGCCGACTGCGCTTTGCCTACTCGGCCGACGGCATCAGTCAAACCAAACTGCTGCAGAAATTTCCTTTCGGTAGTCGCAATTTCAGCTGCACCACCAGCCCCACCAGTTCGCGTCGCGACGCGCGCAACTTCACCGATCTGTGGAGTGGTGCGGGCAGCAATGCCGGCTGGGGGTTGACCTTGTTGCATGTCGACGACCTGCTGGCGGCAGCCTGGTACACCTACGATAGCGATGGCGAAGCCGTGTTCTTCGTCATCTCAACCACCCGCCAAGCTGATGGCAGCTTCAGCGGCAGCATCTTCCGGCAGCGCAACGGCACACCGTTCTCACTGATCGACAACGTCTCTCCCAGCCCCGGCAACGACGTCATCGGCAACGCTCGCTTCGTGTTTGCCGATGGCGAAACCGCCAGCTTCGCCTACACCGTCAATGGCATCAGCCAGACCCGCGCCATCAATCGCCTGCAAGTGGGTAGCCAGGCGCAGGTGTGTCGGTCAGAGGATGTGGTGGAGTGATCGTGCTTGCCAAGCTGAAACTGCCCTCGGCGTGATCCACCCGATTCGTCGTTCCCGCGCAGGCGGGAATCCAGACCATCGGCGAACAGACCGTCCGCAGGAAGAGGCAGAACAACCATCACCATTGCAGGCAAACTGCATTGCA
This sequence comes from Pseudoxanthomonas sp., assembly GCA_031408455.1. GTDB lineage: Bacteria > Pseudomonadota > Gammaproteobacteria > Xanthomonadales > Xanthomonadaceae > JANNWF01. Next base: position 14,802 of record JANNWF010000587.1, read on the forward strand.
ATGAGCGCAGTCGCAGGAGCACGCCAATGTTGGGCTTTCGCTATATCAAGAGTTCGCCGAGCACGCACTTGATCGAAATGCGCGGCGGACGCGTGCGGCGACAAGGTAGTGGTTTGGCGTTCTTCTATTTCGCCCCCAGCACGTCACTGGTGTCGATCCCGCTGGCGCATCAGGACGCGCCATTCGCATTTCGCGAAGTGAGCCAGGATTTCCAGGAAGTCAGCGTGCAAGGGCAAGCGACTTTTCGCGTGCTGAACCCAGAGACGCTGGCGCAGCGGATGGACTTCACGCTGGCGGCCGACGGCATCAGCTATGCCTCGGAGGATCCGCTGAAGCTGAGCAATCGCTTGCTCAACGCTGTGCAGGTGCAACTGCGCAGCTTGTTGCAGGCGTCGAGCTTGCAGGCGCTGCTGACCCAAGGCGACCGCATCGAGGCCGCGGTGCGTGAGCGCTTGCGCGGGGCGGAGTCGCTCAGCGAGTTGGGTGTTGGCTTGGTCGACATCGCGATACTTGCGATCAAACCCACGCCAGAAACCGGCCGCGCGCTGGAAGCTGAGGTACGCGAGCAAATCTTGAAGCGCGCCGACGACGCGACTTACAGCCGCCGAAATTCGGCCATCGAGCAAGAGCGCGCGATCAAGCAAAACGAGCTGGAAACCGAGATCGCGGTGGAAGCCAAGAAGCGGCAGATTCGCGAGGCGCAACTGGACGCCGAGCGTGCGGTGCTGGAAAAGCGCCAGCAAATCGAGGCGCAGGAAATGGCCGGCCGTATCTCGCTGGAAGACGCCAACATCGCCTTGGTGGATCTGCGGCTTGGTAACACTCGGAAAGAAGCCGAGGCCAAAGCAGACGCGGTACGCGGATTGATGGCTGCCGTCGCCGGCGTCGAGCCGCGCGTCTTGCAGGCGCTGACCATGAGCGGTGCCGAGCCTGCCGCACTGATCGCGTTGGCTTTCCAAGGCTTGGCGGAAAATGCCAGCCGCATCGGCGAACTGAATATTTCGCCGGATTTGTTGCACAGCTTGACCCGCGCTGGCCAGCCATCGGCGAACAAGTCAAAGGGCTGAAATGGCGGCCGCGCGTATCGTTCTAGTCACTCGCCATTCGCGTCTGGATGACTTGATCGCGCGCTTCAACACGATCGAGCAGGCGCGCTTCTACGTCCAGCATCTGGGCGCGGATTTTGCAGACTACGAGGCCGAGCACCGTACTTATCAGCAGGCATTGAAGGCTGCCGATGCGACGCTGTCGTTGCATGGCCGCGTGCAGCGCTTGGATCGCAGTTTTCTGCCCAACTTTCTGTTCCCACCCGATGCCATCGTGGTTGTGCTTGGGCAGGACGGCCTGGTCGCCAATACGGTGAAGTATTTGCGTGGCCAGCCAGTCATCGGCGTCAATCCTGATCCCGCGCGTTGGGATGGCGTGCTGTTGCCATACACCGCACAGAACCTAGGTGAGTTGATGCCCGAGCTGCTGGCCGGCCGCTGCACGCAACGCGGAGTCAGCTTTGCCCGCGTGCGTTTGAGTGACGGCCAAGAATTGTTAGGCGTCAACGACCTATTCATCGGCCCCCGCACGCACACCTCAGCGCGCTATGAGATTGCGTGGGAAGGTCGACAGGAGGCGCATTCATCGAGCGGCGTGATCGTGTCCACCGGACTTGGCTCGACCGGGTGGTTTCGCAGTTTGTTGACTGGTGCAAGTGGGATCACCGGTGAGGCAGGCGACACCGGTTTCGAGCAGCTACGAGAACAGGGCTTCGCCTGGGATGCGGAGCATTTGTACTTCACCGTACGCGAACCGTTTCCAAGCAGGCAATCGCGCACCGAGCTTGTGTTCGGTCAGGTTAAACGCGGCCGCCCGCTGCGCATCGTTTCGCAGATGGCCGGCTATGGCGTGATTTTCAGCGATGGCATCGAAGCCGACTTTCTGGAATTCAATGCGGGCATGACGGCGGAGATTGATGTGGCGGAGCAACGTGGGTGTTTGATTGCGTGATGCCAGCGCCATTCTTGATCGAGGGCAGGAGGCGCCGAGCAAGAGCAGCCGAGCAAGTTCGCACGCTGCGCGTGCGCCTTGCTCCGCTTGCTCTTGCTTGGCTGAAACATGGCAAACCACTCAGGGCTCAAACCCATTCACGAAGACGTCGGCGGCGCCACCCAACACCCGAAAGCGTGCGCTTGGCGTAGCGCTGAAGCCACCCGCCGCGGCCGCATCGGCGACAAACACACGCAGATACAAGTCGACGTTGTTGGCCAAAGGCGCGCTCGGCAGCTGCATGTGCAAGGACGCATTGCCCTGCGCTGAAACGGCAAACGTCTGCACGCTTACGCCGGCGGTGTTCGCATTGGCCGGCTCGACCAGATCAAGAATGGCGCGCGCGGTGGCGCCGGCAGCCGCACCTTCTATGGCAATGGTGAAATTGGTCGCTCCAGCCAACGGCGGTTCGATCGCGATCAGTCGTGGAACGACGCCGGCTTGACCCGCCACGCCCTCGCCTACGATTTGCGGCACCGCCGAGGATTCGCTGTACAGCGTCGGTCGCGCGAACGGACCGGTTTGGGTCAGCAAGCGCGAGTCGGTCAAGGGCCGCCGCAGGAAGGCGACCAAGGCGGTGCGTTGCGCCGGCGTCAGCACGAAGGGCGTCATTTGCGGGGCCAGATTGGGCGCGGTGAAATCGCCGCCACGCTCATAAAAAGCGATCACTTCCTCCAGCGTCGCGATGCTGCCATCGGCCATGTAGGGCGCGGTCAACTCGATGTTGCGCAAGCCCGGCGTACGCATGCGGCCACGATCCTGATTAAGTCCCGTCACCGCGAAGCGACCCGGATCGGCGGCCTGCGGGCGCACACCGGTGTAGTGGAAATTGTTGTCGCTGAGCAAGGCGCCGCCGTGGCAACGCTGACAGCCGGCCTGGTTGTAGGCGGTACGACCTTGGCGTTCCAATGCAGTGAGTGAAGGCGTGCCGGATTGCTCGGCGTCGTGCGGAGTTTGATTGGCGACCAGACTGCGCTCGTAGCTGGCAATCGCCATGGCGATGCGCGCAGAAGTGATGGCGTCGCTACCGAATACTTCCGCAAACAGGGCCGGATAGCGGCGGCCGTTGATCCAGCTCGACAAGGCCGTTGGCACTGCCGCTGCCAGCGCCAAGGGCTCGATGCCTGCGATACGAGTTCGCATATCGGCCAAGTTGCCGCCGGCATGGGCCATTTCAGAAGTATTGACCAACGGACCCAGCGCCTGATTTTCCAGTGCGCCGCCGACCGCGATCAAGGTGGTTTGCGTGTCTGGATCGATGAAGTCACTGCGCGCGCGGCCATCCCAAAACAGCGTGGGCGGATACGCCGCATTGATCGCCGAGATCGATTGCCGATTGCCCACCTGCGGTCGCATGCCGAAGCTGGTCGAGGCCTGATAACTGCCGTCTGCCGCGTGCAAGGGCACGCCGGCCGCACCGATCACATCATCGTTCGTCGCAAACAGACCGTCCGGCCCCGGATGCGTGCTGTTGATCAGGTTCAACGAAGCCCGAGGATCGGACCCACCCGCGGCCGGCGCATGGCAGGTGCCGCAAGCGACGGTGCCAGTGACCGAGAGTTGCTCGTCCCAGAACAAGGATTGGCCCAACGCGATCTTGGCGGTGGTTTGCGGGTTTTCGACGGGAACCGGCGGCGCGCCGAGCGGTGCCAATGGCGGCGGTGGTGGCGGTACTTGCGCGAACAGGGTCTGGACGGTGCCAGTGAACAGCAGGGCTACAACGGACAGGGCAACAAATGGACGCATGGCGGCGGGCTCGGAGTCGGATCGAGGACGACCCTGAGGCAAGACTGTGCAGAGAGCGTGCAGGACTTCTAAAACAGTTGTTGCGCCGTTCAGAGAAACCCGACAGGCCGCAGCCGAGTTGAACTATTGGTTGACTTGCTCGCGTAGCCAATCGATACGAGAGGCGTTCTCCAATTTTCCCTCTTCGTCGAGCAACGCGGAGCTGAAGGCATTTACGGATTCATCCGGGGCAACGAAAAACAAGTACTCCTGCCCCACCTCGAAACAAAACCCGCATGCGATGCACTGGCTTGCCTTGACCATTCCGCTTCGCCGAGATGTGCCCTTGAAATTCTCCAACACCGCGTAACCGACTTCCGCGTACTCGCAAATCACGGCATCACAGACAGACCTAGGAACCTCCTTCATGTTGATCGTCGTCACGCGAGCCCTAACCACAGAGATCGCCTCCTCCAACACTGTCCGGTCCGATGGAACGCCACCCATTTTCGAGCAGGCTAGCGACGGCCCAGCGAGGGCAGCAGCGAGCACGAATACCAGTAGACGCGCCATTGCAGCCCTATGCGTTGTTGGAAGAGCCCTACCCCTTCTTCTTCGGAATATAAAGATCCGTGATCGTGCCATCGAACACCTCGGCCGCCATGCCGACCGATTCGCTCAAGGTCGGGTGTGGGTGGATGGTGTGGCCGATATCGGCCACTTCGCAGCCCATCTCGATGGCGAGGCCAATCTCGGCGATCAGATCACCCGCATGCACGCCGACGATGCCGCCGCCGACGATGCGATGACTGGCCTCGTCGAAGATCAGTTTGGTGAAACCTTCGGTACGACCGATGCCGATCGCGCGCCCGGATGCCGCCCATGGGAATTTGCCGATGCCGACGTGCAGGCCCTTGGCCTTGGCTTCGGTCTCGGTGACGCCGACCCAGGCGATTTCGGGATCGGTGTAGGCGACCGACGGAATCACGCGAGCGACCCACTCTTTCTTTTCGCCGAACGCCACTTCGGCCGCCAACTTGCCCTCGTGCGTGGCCTTGTGAGCCAGCATTGGTTGCCCGACCAGATCGCCGATCGCAAAGATGTGCTGCACGTTGGTGCGCATCTGTCGATCCACGGCGATAAAGCCGCGATCCGAGACCTGCACGCCGGCTTTGTCGGCATCCAACTTGCCACCATTGGGTGAACGACCCACCGACACCAGCACGCGATCAAACAGGCCCGCCGCCGGTGCCTTGTCGCCATCAAAGGTGACCTTGATGCCGCTCTTCTCAGCGGTGATCGAACTCGCCTTGACTTTGAGATGCACCGCCACGCCAAGCTTCTTCAGGCGATCCGCCAGCGGCTTCACCAGATCCAGATCCGCGCCCGGCATCAGCTGATCCAGCAATTCAACAACGGTGACTTGACTGCCCAGCGCACGATACACAGTCGCCATTTCCAGCCCGATGATGCCGCCACCAACGACCAGCATCGAGGCGGGAATATCGGTCAACATCAAGGCATCGGTGGAGTCCATCACCCGCGGGTCTTCCCAGGGGAAGCCCGGCAACTTCACCGGCTGCGAACCGGCGGCGATGATGCAGTGCTCAAAGCGAATCAGCGTCTGCTTGCCATCGGCACTCACTTCCAGCTCATTGGCGGAGACAAACTTGCCAACGCCAAAGACCGTGCGCACCTTGCGTTGCTTGGCCATGCCGGCCAGACCTTTGGTGAGCTGGCCGACGACTTTTTCCTTGTAGGCGCGAAGAGCGTCGAGGTTGATCGATGGCGCGCCGAAGGTGACGCCGTAGTCCTTGGCGTGCGCGGCTTCGTCGATCACTGCGGCAGCGTGCAGCAGCGCCTTGGAGGGAATGCAGCCGACGTTGAGGCAGACGCCACCGAGGTTCGGATAGCGTTCGACCAGCACCGTATCCATGCCTAGATCGGCGCTGCGGAAAGCCGCCGTGTAGCCGCCGGGGCCAGCGCCGAGGACCAGCATGCGGCATTCGATGTCGGGTTTGCGGCTGGAGCCAACTGCCGCCACTGGGGCTGCCTTGCTCCCCTCTC